>JBAYAP010000006.1:0-19973 GCA_041669715.1 Acholeplasmataceae bacterium | reverse complement strand
TGATAATGAAGACCCATGTTCTGTCTTAGGTTCGTAGTATTCAAAATTATTGACTAAAACTGAAATATCATAATTTTCTTTAAATAAATATAGCATCGCGATAACATCAGCTTGTTTTATGATTTTAGTATCTCCAGCTAAGCCATGCCCCCCTAAATATTCATTATCTTTAAGTTTTAATTTTAGCAATTCAGTAATGCTGATATCTTTTAAATCAAAATATCCATCAAATTGTTCAATTATACCGTATTGATTTGTTTGCTTAATATAAGTTTTATTGACAATTTCACTTAATTTTAAAAGTGTATCTTGATAATTTAATTCCTGGATTAAAAGTTCAAAAAACGAATCGTCATTATTCATAAATAACGTTTGATATTCTAATACTGTTTGAAAAACCATCAATACCAATTGATTTGTAAATGCATTATTATGAACTCGTTCATGATATTCATCAGGTCCCATGACATCCCAAATTTCAAATCGATCGTCTAGTATGGAATATCGACCATAATCTAAATAGAATCTTGCAACTTCTAAAATGACTTTTAGTCCGCCATCTATTAAAATACTCAAATCATTTGTTCTTTGAAAATATGAGTTTATTGCATAAACAATATCACCTGAGATATGAATTTGTTTATCTCTAAAATATGTTCTTAATGGACGGTGTGTGAAAACATCTGTTACATTATAATCAGAACAAGCATCATATCCGTTTTCTTGTGACTCCCAAGCATAAAAAGCACCTTCAAATCCATAATGTCTAGCCTTTGTTTTTGCGCCTTCTAGTCCTTCTATTCTGTATGTAATAATTTGTCTTGCACTTTCCCAATCTGTGTTTAAATAAAAAGGTAACATAAATATTTCTGTATCCCAAAAAATTGCGCCTTTATATGTTTGACCAGAAATCCCTCTTGCAGGAATTGAAGCATGTTTATAACCACTTGGTGAAAGAACCAATAAATGATATATTGAATATCTTAAAGCGCGTTGTGCTTCATCATTACCTTCAATCAAAACATCAGAATCATCCCATTTTTTTTGCCATAAGATTTGATGTTTTAAGTAATATGCATCAAATCCAATTTTTTGAATAGAATCTAGAAGTGAAAAAAGTTCTTCATCATTTGAATCTATTTGGAATACTGCATATTGATTAAATTTATAAATTGAATTCTTTTTGCCTTCAATTGTATAATGATTCATCATGAGATTATTTGAATCTATTTGTTCAAAATCGTAATCAAAAAATACCTCGATACGCTTCAACAAAGCGATATCATGATTATTTTCATTTGTTTTTCCTTTAACTAAAAGGTCAGAATGATGAAGCTTTTTATTGATATCTTTAATATGAGGACCATGAATATCCCAAACATCTAAATCAATACCAGAAAAAATTTCTATTTTCGTATCTTGATTACATGTTACTTCATACGTTCCAATGATTGTTCGGTCATCGCATAATGAAACATATCGTCTTGATTTAATAGTAACCTCAAGAAAATCTTTTTTAAATATTGAAATACGCTCCATCATACCTGTTTTCATATTTAATGTTTGTTCATGATATGTTGGTTCATAATGTAATATGTCAATGGTTAAACCATTGACTTTAATTGTTGTATATAATGGATTAAATCCATTGATTGGTTCTCTCCAACCAAATCCAACTTGATCATAAATTAACGGAAGATTTAGCCCAACAAGTTGTTCTTTTCTATACTCATCAAGGGTACCTCTTACACCCAATTTTAAATTACCTATTAAAAACTTATTTCCAAAGTGGATGATATTTTCTTTTTTATATCCTACTTCTTTAATTTCCCACATATATTTTTTTCATTCCTTTTTCAAGATAATATACTTGATCAAAGACCTGGATTGGTTTTAATAAATCTTGATCTAATGAAAGTATAATTTCAGTCTTACTAACTTTAATATTAATATTAACTCCAAAATATTCAATATTAAAAATGTATGACTCCCAGCTAATAGGACAAACGGGTGCAAGTCTTAAAATTTTTGCATCACTTCTTAAACCACCAAAACCATATACAATGTTAATCCATGCTGCAGCAATTGATGTTAAATGTAGGCCTTCTGAAGTATTTCTATTGTAATCATCTAAATCCATACGTGTCGCAAAACTGAAAAAATCTAGAGCTTGTTTTTTATAACCTAGTTCTGTAGCAAATATAGAATGAATAGATGGTGAAAGCGATGATTCATGAATTGTTTTAGGTTCATAGTAATCATAATTTGCCTTTTTCGTACTTAAATCAAATTCACTATTATATAAGAATAAAAACATTAATACATCTGGTTGCTTAATAACATCATTTCGATATATTCTGTCATAACTCCAATTTGAATAAAGCGGGAAATCTGTAACAGGGATATCATGAATATTAATATGTGGCAAGTCATAAAAACCATCGTGTTGTTCAAACAATTTCGTTGTTTGGTCAAATGGTATATACATATGATCACATTTTTCAATCATGCTTGATAATTCTTCTTCTTTAAAATCTAATTTACTTAATAGATTGATAATTTCTGGATGTTGATTATGTTTATGATAACTATCAATAAAATATTCCATTGATTTTTTAGCCATATAATTTGTATATGTATTATGATTTACCATCATTTCAAATTCATCTGGACCCATAACTGAATAATATCCAAATTTAGTATGATCGCTGTTATATTGTCCTCTTGATGAAAAGAATCTAGCAACTTCTAACAACATTTCAAATCCAAATTGTATTAAAAATGCTTCATTATCAGAATTATTCATATAATGCCAAATAGCATAAGAAACGCCACTCGTAGGTTGAAATTGAAGTGATGCATGTTGCCATAAATCACAGGCTTCATCTCCATTAAGTGTTGCTATAGGATAACAAGCCCCTTTACAATCCAATTCAATTGCTCTTGATCTTGCTTGCATCAATGTATTATATCTAAACATTAATAAATTTTTTGCTGCTTTCATATTGGTAAACAAATACACAGGTAACACATAAGTTTCTGAATCCCAAAAAGCATGACCTGAATATGCTTCACCAGTTAAGCCTTTAGCACCAATGTTATTCTTTTCAGATAACCCTTGATACGTATTAACAAGTTGAAATAAACAATACCGAATGCCTTGTTGATTTTCTAAGTCACCTTCGATTATAATATCATTTCTTTTCCAATAAATTTCATAAAATTTCTTATTTGATTCTATCGATTCTTGATATGTAGGTAGATTAAAACTTTCACGTGTTTTAATATGATCTTCATCTTCGTTTTTATCAATTAAAGATAAAATAGTTTTATTAATAATAACTTCTTTCGCTAAATCAAAACTAAACGTTTCTATATTTAATTTGTTATGATAACTCGTTATTGACTTTATATCTAAATTCATATCAACTTGATAAGAAACAGAAAGTTTTTGGTTTGTCGTTGTTTTACCAACACTAGATTGATGACGATGTTCTACTACCTCCCAAAAACCTGGTTTGTTCCAGTGTTGCGTTGAAAAATCGATTCCCAATTCAATTTTTATATTGCCGTGGTATTTGATTGGTTTAATTTGAATTTGTTGATGTGCTACTTGATAGATGTTCATGTCAAGCACACGTTTAAAAGTGATTTCTAATAAATCTTTAATTTTATAACTTCTCGTTGATTCACCAGTTTTAAAATCTAAAATTCTTTGATAATCAGTTACTGAATTTTCATCGAATACATATAACTCATCATTGATATATAATCTAAAATATAAGAAATTGGAACCATTAACCATATAGTGATTTTTTTCTGAAATTCCTTTATAATGATTTGTTTGAACATCTTTTGGTTTTTCATAAACACCATTATAATACGTTCCAATGAGTGAATTTTTATCATAACCTTCTTCAAAAAATCCTCTCATGCCCATATATTCATTTGCTAAAGAGAATAACGATTCAGAAACTAATGATCTTTCTGAATGAAATCCATTTTCAATTATTTTCCAAGGATTTTCTTCTAAATACTTTTTTGCGATTTTACCCACAATCATCCCTCTTTTCTAGGTGATTTTTTTATGTAGCTTAGATGTAACAATATATCTTTAAATACTTTTAATTCTATTGTTTTATCATTCATAAAATAGTTATACACATTTAATTTTTCATTAAATTGTATCGTAACATTTTCTTTTTGTTCAACAACTTGATAACCATAATTTCTTAAGGCATCAATCACATGATTGTTTTCATCAGTTTTTGGTATATGATCAATATAAATGACTTCATTAGATTCTTCATATACTCTTTGCTTATTTTCATTAAAACAAAGCGCATCTGCATTTAAATCTATATATACAGTTTGATTCATTTCATATTGCTTTGTTACGATAACTCTTAGCGTTTTAGTAAAAAAGTCTAAATGCAATAACTGATTTTTACCAAAATTTTCGACACTTATGATTTCCGCTTCTATCAATTTAGGAGAATTTTCTTCAAAAACACTTATTTGATTAGGTCTTATCGTTAAGTAACCATGTTTTAAATGATTTGTTTTAATCAACGCGTCAATTTGATTACTTAAAAAAACTTCGTTTTCATCAACATACACTTTATTTTGATCTGCTGTGAATTCTATTACATTATTATCAGGTGAACCAATAAAAGTAGAGACACTTAAATGCACAGGATTAAAATACATTTGAAATGGCGTTCCCACTTGAACGATATGACCTTGATCTAAATACACAATTCTAGTTGCCATTGCCATTGCTTCTATTTGATCATGTGTCACATAAATAGCTGTCATTTTAAATATTTTATGAAGTCGAATCAATTCACTTCTCATCTGTTCTCTAAGAACTGCATCTAAATTTGAAAGTGGTTCATCAAATAACACAAGTGATTCATAGTCAACGAGTGCTCTTGCAAGAGCAACTCTTTGTCGTTCACCACCTGAAAGTTGAAATGAGTATCTTCCTAGTTTCTCATAGAGGTTAAGTTTTCTAGCAACTTCTTCAATTCTTTTTTTCTTTTCTAAAACTGTCATTTTTTCATTTAATAATCCAAATGAAATATTACCATAGACATCTAAATCCGGAAGTAAAGCATAATTTTGAAATACAAAACTCAATTTTCTAGATGATGGATCAAGATCATTTTGAAGTATATCGTCAATCCACAAAGAACCCTTATCAATTTCTTCTAAACCAGCAATCATTCTTAAAGTTGTTGTTTTTCCACATCCAGAAGGACCTACAAAAACTAAAAATTCATCTTCAAATATTTCCAATGATAAATCTTTAATTACATATTCATTTTTATGATATGACTTATATACATTTTTCAGTGAAATATGGTTCATATGTCTGCCTCCTACTTAATACCCGATGTTGTTTCATTTGATGTGATTCGTTTTTGGAATATAAAGAAAATAATAACTGGTGGAATCATTGTAAATAATAATAAGCTTAAGAACTCATCTAATGTAATACTATAGGCATACATTTCTGCATTTACTTTATATAGTTTAATCATAACTGTCCAGAAATCTTGATTATTAATCATGATGTATGGTAATAAGAAATCATTCCAAGATCCTGTGACACTAAAAATAGCAACAACCATAATAACCGGTGTTGATAATGGAATAATGATCTTGAAAAATGTTTGCAAGTGACTTGCGCCTTCAATCTTAGCAACTTCAAATAAATCTTTTGGTAAACTATCAAAATGAGTCTTAAATAGTAAGAAGTTAAAAGGTGAAGCCCCAGCAATAAACCAAAACGGAATAAGCGTAATAAATGTTGATTGAACCTGTCTAAGAGACATGCCTGTTATTTGAGCAATAAAGCTATATATACCTGTAATATTTTTATATAATGGCACAAGTGCAACTGCTGAAGGAATAAGCATAGATCCTAGTATTAAATAAAATATAAATTTACTTCCACGTGGTTTTAAAACAGAAACAACGTAAGCTAATAAACCATTAAATACCACTGCACAAATAGCCGCACCTAATGATATAAATAAAGAATTATAAACATTATGCATAATTTGAGTTTTTTGTATAACATTTGTGAACTTACTCCATTCATATTGTCTAGGAAAGAATTGGTACACATTTGGCATTTGCAATAATTCATTACTATCTTTAAACGATGTAAAGAATAACCAAACAAATGGTAGTAATACAAATAACATGCCCGCTACTAAAACAATAAACATGAAATAATATCCAAATCTTCTTGATGTTTTCTTATAATCTGAATATGATAATATCCCATCTTTTTTAGGTTTAAAAACTTTAAGTCCTAAAGTTTTTGTATATTTAGAAATATTAAAAAAGCCTTTTTTAATGAATTTTGTAACTTTTTGTATTTTTATTTTAGAGAAGCCTTGATGAACAAAACTAAAAGTTTTAGTTAAAAACACTTTTACTTTATTAAAGATTCTATAAAATAGTTTATGTTCCTTAGATTCTACAATTGCAAACAATTCTTCATATGACACATATTTTTTGTTTTTAGGAACCATTTTATTTGTTTTCTTATCAAAATACAAATATATATACGTAAACACTAATAATATAAGCATCGTTATAACACCTAAAGCTGCAGCTTGACCTGTATCTTGGGTTGTATAGATTAATTTATATATTAAAAGACCTAATGTATTCGCTGTATTATTTGTTTGACCCATAAAAATCATAGGTTCATAAAATATTTGAAAAATAGAAATAATTTGAATAATTAATAATAGTTTAATGTTTGGAAGTAAAGCGGGTAAAGTAATATATCTGATACGTTTCCATACAGATAAACCCTTTATACGCGCTGCTTCATAAAGTGAATTATCAACTGATTGAATCGTTGCTAAGTAAATGAGCATCGTTGAACCTGCTGATTTCCAAGTCAATGTTAAAATAATTAAAGGAATGGATAAACTATCATTTGAAATCCATTCAGAAGTTGGTAATCCTAGTTTAGCTAAAATAATATTAAAAAAACCATAATCATTTGCATCCATCATGATTTTCCATGTAAGAATAACCGCGATTGCTGGAACAATATTAGGAATATAAAAACCAACCTTAAATAAACTCTTTGCTCTAACAACTTCGCTTATAAATAGTGCTAATATAATAGGAATAATAAATCCAATAGCAAGTGAATATAAAACATATAATAACGTATTAGATAATGCTTGAGCAAACCTAGGATCTGAAAATACATTTAAATAGTTTGAAAAACCATTAAAACCGATGATATCAAAATTGTTTGTTTCAGAAAAAGAAAAAACAACATTTTGAACCAATGGTCCCCAAATAAAAAATGTAAACAAAAGAAGGGATGGAATTGCTATAACCCATCCTATAATTTCACTCTTTATATTCTTACTATTTTTTTTATTATTTCTTATTTTATTAACATTCATATTTAATCTAGTTGCTCTCTTAAGTAATTTTCAAATAATTCTTGCTTAGAATTTAATGCTGATTCAACATCAAAAGCTTGGTTTTTTAAATTAACGACGACTTGGTCTAATAATTCATACATATATTGTGTGTAATAAGGTTCTTCTCGATGTCTTGTACTATTTAAATTGTCATAAAAATCTTGAAAATTATTAAGTTCTCGAACATTAACATACTGAGCATTTAACGACTCAACTAAATCTAAATAATCTTGATTAACCCATGCTCTAACTTCAGGTAAAATAAGCATGTTTTTTTGAGCAGCAGTTTGAAAACCTTCACGCATCGCATCTTGTGCAACATCAGTTGTTTCAGGTGATCTTCCCATATATTCTAAAAATCTTATCGCACCTTCAACTGCTTCATCAGAATCATAAGCACTAAACATATATGGTGTTCCACCAAATAAAGTATATTGTCCACCTGGACCTGCAGGAATCGGAACAAATGCGATATTATCACGATCCATACCACCTTGTGTGATTACATTTGAAATAACATCATTACCACAAATTGCCATTCCAACTTGACCATTACCTAAGCGCGTTGCCCATTCAGAATAGTTCATATTACCAATAGGTGTTAATTCGTCATCATAAAATGATTTCAAAAATGACATTGCATCAATTGATTCTTGACTATTTAAGTTTGCATGAATCTTGTTGTCATCACCCATCACTTGAAGAGATCCACCAAATGCCCATGCATAATTACTAAATTGCCATCCGCCATTTTTGTCGACATTAAGAACCATAAGTCCATCAACGCCTGTATATTCTTTAATTTGAGATGCATAATCATAAAGTTCTTCCATTGTTTGTGGATAAAATTTTTCATCTGGATTGTCAGGATTCACAATATCATAAATCCCATCGCCATCCATATCTGTAACTAAACCAGCCTCATGAAAAACATCAAGGTTAATAATAAGACCTAATCCATATCCATCTCTTGGAATACCATATAATGAATCATCAAAAGTCAAATATTCTTTTAATTCTGGATCCATTTTGTCGTACCATCCAAGTTCAGTTACAATATCAGTGATATCCTTAGCATGACCTCCAGAAACAATCATTTGAGGTTCAGTAAACCATGTTTGAAAAACGGTTGGAAGCGTTTGTGAATTAGCTCTTGCATAAAAAGCTTCAACTGAATATGTAAAGGGTTCACCTATAATATCATATTGAGGGTAATCCGCTTCAAAACGCTCTTTCCATGTGTTAAACATAGCAACATCAGTTGTATTAGCTGATTCAGGCCACATACCAATTACGACTTCAATTTTACCACTTGATTGACATGCAATAAGACTAAATGTGCTTATCAGTAAAACAATTATTATATATATTTTTTTCATTTTTGCCTCCTAATGTTTTTATTGAAAAACATTTTTTTTACAATAAAAACATTAGATTTCTTCCCTAAATATAGGGAAGAAATCTTGCATGTTTTTTAAATGTTATTCTTGTATAAATAAACTTGTTTGATGATGATACGCATCTTGATAGACAACTAAATTATCAATGATCACACCACCTGTATTAATATGAAATCCTAACACTTGTAATCCATTTGAATTTACAAGGTAATCAGAAAGAGGAATCACAACAGTCATAAACTCTGCACCTAATTCACTCGCATATCCATCAGCAACTAAAGTTGAAAAATATACGATGTTTCCATCACCTAATTCTAATCTAAACTCATCAGCATTATTACCTTCAACTAATTTTACATCAAAAGCAACATATTGTGAATTGGCAATTAAAGGAGATCCAAATCTTAAAGCTGCATAATCTAAACTTTCAAGTGCTACAACGCCATCAGCAACTAAAGCCCATTCACCCCACCAGTATGATGCACCATCATTAACCGGTGTAACATCAAAGTTTTCTGATAATACAGGATATAAATCAGCTGTTGGATTACTCCATTCAAATGATAAGTTATCAATATAGAATACTGCACCATCATTAGCTTCAATGCCAAATGCATCTGTAATTGATAATCCAGAAGCAACAACATCAATTGTAATATGAGCTGAACTACCTGCTTCTGGTAAAACAATTGGATTACCATCTAAACCGATAAGTCCTTCATTCCAAACATGCGTACCTAAATTGATACCTAGACTACCAGCTACTTCAACATCAATATCAAAAGATACATATTCTGGTTTAGCCATAACGCCTGTATAATATTGAACATATCCTAAAGCGGCATCTAATTTTAATTTAATATTTTCTTCATCACTTACAAATGAAGTTGCTGAACCATAATTGTCAGCCCAATATTGACTTGAGCCAAATACATTGGCAGCACTACCGACTGCAAGTCCATCCCATGAACCCCAAACAAGCATTTCATCATAATAAGGATTTTCATTTAACCATGATAAATTGTCTAAGAAATATATTTCTCCATCACTTGAATGAAATAAAATTGTATCTGAAATAGGTAGACCACTTACTGTTAAATCAATAACATAATGATGCCATTCGCCATCATTATTGACAACCATTGCTGCACCATTTGAAAGTATTAATGAACCATCTTTAGCCCATAATGCATCATTTGCACCAGTAGACATTCTAAATGATTCAAGTACACCAATTGTTGTAACTTTAAGATCAAATGCAAAGTATCTTCCAGAACCCTTAGTGCCTGTATGATATTGTGCATAACCTGTTCCATCGATTTGTAAAGCTTGATTTTCTTCACCATCAGCAACGATTGTTGCAGGTGAATCATAAACATTTACCCAATATTGATTTTCACTTACTTGACCTTGAGCTGATGTATCAACTGTTAATCCTTCAAAATCTGCCCAAACAAATGCAGATGATTGATCAACATCAGTTATTGGATTTGCAAAGAATATTGCATCAAATGAAATAGATGAACCTGTATAATAAATATCAAATCCATAAAAATCTGTTGAATAACCTTCTGTTAATACTAAATCAACAACTAAGTATGTCCATTCACCATCAACATAAGGATATGAATTCATATCTTCTGGAATTGAAGATAAACCAAGTCCTGCTTGCCATTGGTTAGCATAAACAGTTGCACCTGAAGTATCACTACTGTTAATTTGTGCGATTCTCAAATCATTTAGTGAACCACTATCATTTAATTTGTATTTAAGAACTAAATAACGATATTCATTTTGATTTGCTTTTGTAATTGATTGTGCTTTATAGCTTACATAATCTCCACCAGTTGAGTCTAATGTTAAAACACCATCTGTAAGTTGTGAAGCTAATATACCTGAATAAGAAATAATATAACCAAATCCATTATCAATTGCAACTTGATTGTCTAATGTATAACCTGCAGATGCACCTAGAGATTCTCTATTAAAATTATCAAAAATTAATGAATTTTCCATATCTAATAAAGGATAATTAACATCTGTATAATCACCTAAATATGATAAGAAAGATTGTGAAATTGCTAAAGATGTACCATTATGATTAATAAGTTTATATCCTGCAATAACGTGTGATCCATCATCTAAACTTGCAAAAGGTATTGTTAAATTAGTCCATCCACTACCTAAAAATTCAGGTAATCCTTCAATTGTACTTAAAGCTACTTCATCGCCTTCTGTACCGTCTGCAAATATAGGTTGCAAACCTAAATTAGCAACACTTACGACACCAGGGTTTGATTGTTTTACTTTTAATACTAAATGCGTATTAGCAACATCAGCATTTTCAGTTAAATATTCTCCATAATAACCATCAGCTTCAATATTTACATAAGTGCCTACTGTCTTACCACCTGTGACAAACCAGTAATCTCTATTTTGGCTATAATCGCTACCTTCATATGGATATACAGGATTTGGAGTTTTTGCATAAAAAGCATCTTTTACTTCTAAAACACCACTACCATTTTCAGTTGTATTCATTAAATGGAATCCAACTAAAACACCAGAAGCTGGGACATCAGAGTAACCTGTTTTACCAACAAAAACTCTTCCATCTAAAGTATCAGTAAGACTAATTACATAGTTATACCATACACTACTTAGTTCAGTCGTGTTTTCTTGAAGATCAGGATCTAATGTTTCAACAAATGGAACAATAAGCACTTCATGATTATCATCTAATCTAAAACCTATCGATAAATCATTAATAGAAGCACCAGAGAATCCTCTTAATCTTAAAACTAAATATTGGAATGCTGCAGATGCACTGTTTTGACTACCTGCTTGTTTCCAAATTGAATCATCTGGATTACTAGCAATGCCTTTAGAATATCCAACAGAAACATAAGGTTGTTCAGCATCAATACCTGATAAACTGAAGTTTGTAGATGTTAAAGTTGTAGATTGAAAGTCATTAATAAGTTGGTCGAAATCCCCATTAAATACTCTGCCTGCATAATCAGAAGAATCAGGAATACCCATAAAAGTATATTGAGCATCTAATACTACATTATTTTCTACAGCACTAGAGAAATCATAAACGTTACCATTTAAAAGCCAGTTTTCGAATACAAAAGATGTTTTAACTGGATCTGCAGGTTCAATTGCTGGATTACCGTCTATAATTGTTTGTGAAACTACTGATGATCCGCCTACAGAATTAAATGATACTGTGAATTCTTCAGGTGCAACAACAACTGCTTCATATACTGCAATCAATGTCAAATCGGCATCAATAGGTGTTGTAAAATTAAATTTAACACCATTTAATTGCCATTCAGTAAAAGTAAAATCAACTTTTACAGGATCTTGGGGTTCATTAACTGTTTCCCCTTCTTTAACTTCGACAACTACAGATGCAGTGCCATTATCTGAATTAAATGTTACATCAAACATGGTTTCTGCATTACCTTTACAACTGAATAAAAATACAGCAAGAAAAGTAAATAGAATTGTCTTTAAAAATCGTTTGTTAATTTTTTTCATATTTTCTCCCATTTTTTGATGAGATAGTTCATCAAAGATTTTTCTTATTTAAGATCACTATCAATCATTGTTTCTTTTATTGATAAACACTTATTTCTGAGAATTGTGCACCATAACCACCTGGAGCATCATTTCCAGTAACAATAAGTATAATAGAACGCATATCGATACCATCAGGTAAAACAATTGATACCATATTTCCATTAGAACCATCAAAATAATAATCAACTGGTCCATCTAATAAATCTATCCATCCACTAGAATTCATTGATGTTTCATTTGTTAGTGAATATTTAATTTCTATTGTTTGTGTTCTACTTGGCCAACTTGATAATGGTGGCAAAGAAATATTTATAATTCTAACACTAAAAGTTTGACCCATATCTACGATAATCCAACCAGGCCATACACCTTTTTGTGATTCAAAATATGAATTTAAATCTCCATCAGTTAATTTTTCCGGATTATAAACATCTTCATATTGGCTTGCATAAGGTGTTTTACCATAAGTGAGTGATGCTGGGTAAAATTCAATATATCTTAAGAAAGCTTGATTTGAATATATTGGTCCATCTTCAAAGTTGAATCTTAATTGAATACCTACATATGCGCCTGGAGCAAGTCTAATATCAACATAATTGTTTTTAGATGGTGAGAACTCATAGTCTTCTCCATTAAGTTTTTTAGAAAAAATTGGAAGTCCTGTTTCATCACTCACTCTAGTTGCTGCATAAACAGAAATATTTTGTGTTAAAAAATACATTGAATCTGTATTACCAAATAAACGAATAGACCCAACTTGATAAACATCATCAAATTCTATTGATAATGCAACATAGCTTCCATTTTCACCAATTTCTGACCAGTCACTTGTTATCCATGTGCTGGTATCATCTAATAAGACATTAGATGCTTCGTGACCTTCTATTTCTTGATTTATATCAGATGATCCACCCCAATCTACTGTTGACACACCTGAAGTTGCTCTTACGGTAAATTCGCCTTCAATCTTAGCACCAGCATATGGTGGATTTGCAGTTGAAACTGAAAAATCTGGAATTTCTATGGCTTCTTGTTCTCTAGCTGCAATTACTTCTTTATTAACAACATAGTAATCACCTAATTCTAATTCATAATAATGATATATTGCTGCGCCTGTTGGCTCATTAGATGATTCAATATATATATTAGAAACAAAATTATTCGAACTAATTGAGTTTGCTGAAGTAATTGGTGTTCCTCTAAAATCTACATCTGTAAAATATATATTACTTATATTTTTATTAGAATCAAAACCATTCATTCTAATAATTAAATCTGATTCAGTCGCACCATATTTTTTATCATTTAATACTTTAATATTATCAAAGTAAACATTTTTTATGGTTCCTCGAACTGATTCTGATTTTGACCAATCTTTATTATATGCAATTGATAAATCAATAAAAAAGTTATCATAACTTTCTGTCCAAACATCACCAACTTCATAAGCATCTTCTATTGTAATATTTTTAAAGTATATATTTTCAATATTTGCTTGATCAGCATTATGAATACTCATAACTGCTTTATGATAATTATGAAGAACAGTAATATCTTCAAAAGTTACATTTGTAATGCTTCCTCCATAAGTTTCATAACCAATTTCCATTGATTGAGCTAAATCTGTCCAAATAATATTATTGCTAAATCTAACATTATTTGTTGATTGGTTATTAACATTTTTCACGACAAGTGAATCATCCCATGTTCTAACAAATGAATTTTTTACAACAACATTATTACAAGATTGAATAGATACCCCATCACCGTTAGGTCTAGCTGTAATAATCTTTATATTATCAATAACAATATTTGATGATTCTTGTGCATGGATTGTCCATCCTGCGGGATCTAAGAGACTAATACCTTCAATGTAGATATTATCGCAATGTTGAAATTCAAGAGGAATTGTTCTTTCTGATGCTTCTTCTCGAGAATAAATACTTCCAGAAATAATCCCTCTACCTCTAATGGTTACATCGTTTACGTTATATAAATTAAATTGTCCATAGACAAATGCGCCACCAGCAATATAAATCGTTTGTCCAGATGATACAGGAATTGTATCTGTTTTCCATACACCAGGGCCAATGTAGATGATATCGTCATCTAAAGCAGCTTCAGCTTCAGTAATTGGATCTTCTTCTATAGGATTTGCAAAAAGATGAATAGCTTCTTGAATAACAGAACCATTAGGTGCAGATTGACTGACTGGTTCATTGAGTTCTATCGTATAATTTGCAGGGTATTCAAGATCAAACTCAATCATGTTGCCTTTAATTGTTGTTTCTATATTATATGAAAGTGGATGTACAGATGCTTCTGTTACAATATAATCATCTTTTATATTAATTTGTACATGTACTTTACCTAAAAAGTCAAAACTTGCAACTGAAACTTTATCAGTTGAATTTACCCAAGTAAAACTTCTTGCATGATTCACAAGTGTTTCATAAACAAATAATGGTGAATCTTCTACTAAAATTTCATATCTGCTTGATGTATCTAAAATATCAGGCATATCATAAATGATAAGATCAGTTGATGTTTGAATACCAGATAATATTTGAACTGAAAAATCAGCTGATATATCTAAGTAAGTAATGACGACAGTTGATTGACCAACACTTGAAGAGTCAAAACCTGTAACATCATAATCTGAAACGATTTCTTCAGTACTGCCCATTTTATAAGTAACAACCATACCTTCAGGATCAAACATTTGATCTAAATAATAAGAAGTCTTATAATCGCCAGTTATAATCAGCTCTGCGACATCGCTGTTTTTGCATCCAACAACAAAAAATGATGTTAAAAACAGTAATACTATTAAAGTGTATTTTTTAATTTGATTCATAAATTTACCCTCTCGTTTCTTTAGACGTCATCATTATACTATAAAAAAAACTATAATGAAAGCGGTTTAGTAAAAAAAGTTAACCGATTAACTAAAAAGTATTATTTTAACTTAAATTTTTGATATTTTTTAGATTTTTGAATATATTTTCTATAAAAAGGTGATATTTAATTATTATTTTATTTTTAAATTATCTATTCACCTCTTTTTAAAATATAAAAAACCCCTGAATCATGATCTTTATGAAAAGACTAATCATTAAGGAGTATTTTAAGTAAATTTGAGAAAACTTCAAATATATTCTTTATCCTGTAAACGCGTGATATTATAATATATCTTTTAAAGCGTTCACATAGATTTTATAACCCGAATCATTAAGATGAATGCCATCTTTTGTTCGTGTTATATCTAATTCATGATTTTGATCTACCAAATCACTAAATAAATCAATAACCTTAAACTTATTTTGCTCTTTTAAAAATAGGTTAATGGAATCCGCATCATGTAAATTTCTATATCTAACAAACATTTGTTTAGGAAAGCTAGATTTATTAATAGGCGTCAAATTTACAATAATCACATGGACATCATGAATTTGTTCTTTAAATATTTGAGCTATGGATATAAGATTATTATATATTTGTTCTGCATCAAAATCTGTTAAAATCAGATCATTTAATCCTACATGAATAATAACAGTTTGTGGCTTAAGTAAAATTGCTTGTTCAATTCGATTTAATACACCAATAGTCGTATCACCAGGAATACCCAAATTATATATTTGATCAGATAACCCTAAACTGTTTATCGGAAAATAAGCAACCATTGAATCACCAATCATCGCAATTTCTTTTCCTGGTTTTAATAAATCAAAACGTTTAATGTGTCTATCGTAGTCTGATTTAATAATCGCTTTTAAGACAGTAAGTTCTCTACTCATAAAACTAGCCTCTTTGTGAACGAAGTTCAAATATTAAATCTCTTATTTCAGCAGCTTTTTCAAAATCTAGAGCTTTTGCTGCTTCATTCATTTCTTTATCTAATTTTGAAATCATTTGTCTAATATCTTGTTTAGACATCTTTTCATAAGTTTGTTCTTCTTCAATAATCTCTTCTTTCATAGATATTTGATCACGAATATCTTTTTGAATTGTCACTGGTACAACATGATTTTCTTCATTAAATTTTAATTGTAGTGCGCGTCGTCTATCAGTTTCATCAATTGCAAATTGCATCGCAGCAGATATACCATCAGCATACATAATAACAAGACCATTTTGATTTCTTGCTGCACGACCAATTGTTTGAATTAAACTACGATTAGATCTTAAAAATCCTTGTTTGTCTGCATCAAGAATAGCAACTAAACTTACTTCGGGTAAATCAAGACCTTCTCTAAGTAAATTAATACCAATTAAACAATCATATTTTCCTAATCGTAAATCCCTTAGAATTCGAATACGTTCAAGTGCTTTAATTTCACTATGTAGATAAGTAACTTTTAATCCTAATTCTTTAAAGTACTTTGTTAAATCTTCACTCATCCTAATTGTTAAAGTAGTTATCAAAACACGTTCATTTTTATCAATTCTTTTTTTAATTTCAAAGTATAGATCATCAATTTGTCCGTGCGTTTTTCTAATCTCAATTCTTGGATCTAATAAATATGTTGGACGAATGATTTGTTCGACAATTGGAATATTTTTATTTTTTTCATAATCTCCAGGGGTTGCTGATAAATAAATAACTTTATCGATTTTATTTTCAAACTCGTCAAATTGTAATGGTCTGTTATCTAGCGCCGAAGGCAATCTAAATCCATGTTCAACTAACGTTGTTTTTCTTGATCGATCACCAAAATACATACCTCTAACTTGTGGGATCGTAACATGGGACTCATCAATAATCATTAAAAAATCATCACCAAAAAAATCAATAAGTGTTGCTGGGGTTTCTCCAGCTTCTCTTAATGATAAATGTCTTGAATAGTTTTCAATACCACTACAAATCCCAATTTCTTCAAGCATTTCAATATCATATTTTGTTCTTTGCTCAATCCGTTGTGCTTCAAGTAATAAATTATTTGATTTAAAATAAAGAATTTGTTCTTGTAATTCGTTTTTTATTCTTCTAATTGTTTCATTTAATTTATCTTTATTTGTCATAAAGTGTGTTGCTGGAAATATTGTAACATACTCTAAATTTTCAATTGCTTGTCCTGTTAAAACATCAAAAGATTTAATTGCTTCAATTTCATCACCAAAAAATGAAACTCTAATACCTTTTGCACGTTCATAAGCTGGAATTACCTCAATGATATCACCTCGAACTCTAAAAGTTCCACGGTGAAAATCCATATCATTTCTTTGATATGTCAATTCAACTAATTTATTAATCATAAAATCTCTACCATATTCATTACCAACGCGTAGCGTCATCATTGAATTTTTATAGTCATCAGGATTACCAATACCATAAATACAAGAAACAGATGCTACAACAATCACATCTTCTGATTCTAAAAGAGATGCTGTTGCACTATGTCTCATTTCGTCAATTTCATCATTGATTGAAGAATCTTTTTCAATATATGTATCTGACGAAACCACATAAGCTTCTGGTTGAAAATAGTCATAATAAGAAATAAAATATTCAACTCTATTATTAGGAAAAAAAGACTTTAACTCACCGTAGAGCTGACCTGCAAGTGTTTTATTAGGGGCAAGTATTAATGTCTTTTTTTGAAGTGTTTGAATAACATTTGCCATCGTAAAAGTCTTACCTGTACCTGTCGCACCTAATAAGACTTGTTCTTTATAACCTTTTTTTATATTATCTTTTAATATTTCAATCGCCTTAATTTGATCACCTTTTGGTGTATAAGGAGCTTTTAATTCAAACATGTTGTAACTCCATTTTTCTTGAAAATATCTACTTTTATTATACCATATATTATATAAAACACTTTTCTAAACTGCCTCTATAAATATGATAAAAGCCCTATCTATTTGAATAAAAAGATGGGGCTTTATAAATCTTAAATATCTTTATCAATTTCCTTAGGCTTTGGTATAATCACATCTTGTGGTATGTATAACGGTTCAATGATTGAACTTGCAATATTCATAAGATGATCACCAATACGTTCAAGATTTGCTAAAATATCAACATAGTTTTCTGCTTTGCTATATTTTATTTCACCTTGTTTTAATCGTTCAATATGGCGATATCGATATACTTCTTCTAATTCATCAATTAAATCTTCTTTTTTAATAACTTCTTTTGCTTTTAAAATATCTTGTTTTTCAAAACTATAAAGTGTATCTACAAGCATTTGATTTAATATACTAAACATATAATCTAATTCTTCCGTACCTTCAGGAGTTAATAAACGATCTTCTTCATACCGCTCAACAAAGAAATCCAAAATATTTGTCAAATGATCACCAATACGTTCAAAATCCTTAATTGTATCAAGATCTCTTGAAAGCCTACTTGAATTAATTTTATCAAGCCCTGATTGAGAAATTTTAATTAAATAATCATGTAATTTTGTATTATATGTATCTAATATGTTTTCTTGAATATAACCTTCATGAACTGCATTGTTTTTTTCCGCATGGCTATAATCTTGAACAATTGCTAAGTAATCTTTAACAACTGAACCCATATATAAAACAGTTTTTTGAACAAACTCAAGGGCAATAAGTGGTGACTCATCAATAAGTTTTTCATCAAACATATTATCAGGTATAAGTTTATTTTTATCATCTTTAACTACAATTTTAGCTAATTTAATCATCGGTTTAATAAACCAATATAATAAGAACGTCATGGCAACATTTTGGAAAGCATGTGCAAATGCAATGGTTGCTCTTGAGTATTGCGTAAGAAATTTATTTTCAAACCAAGCAACTAAGTGTTCATATGGCAATAAGATAATTAGGAAAACTCCTAATGATACTAAATTAAATAAAATATGAATAAATGAAGCACGCTTACTTTCTGTATTCCCACCAATTGAAGCAAGTAATGCAGTAATTGTTGTTCCAACATTAGCCCCTAATAAAATCGGAATTGCCCCATTTAATGAAATCGATTGAACTCCTTCAGCATTTAAAGCATATAAATATTGTAAAATACCAATGGCTGCTGATGAAGATTGAATCAACATTGTAAACAATGTCCCAAAAAGTGAGCCTAAAAACCAATTTTGAGAAAACACTGAAAACATTTCATAAGCAGTTGCCGTTGATGCTAATGGCTTTAAACCAGCACTCATAGTATCAAGTCCAAAGAATAACATACCAAGACCAATAAGGACACCACCAAAATGTTTAACTCGTTTTTGTTTAAAGAAATACATTAACACACCAATAAATATAAAATAAAGTCCATAATCAGCAATTGGTAATGCAATAATAAATGCAGTCACAGTTGTACCAATATTTGCACCCATAATGATACCAACACTTTGTGGTAATGTCATAAGTCCAGACCTAACAAGACCAATCATCAATGCTGTTGTTCCAGATGAAGATTGAATAAGCATTGTTAATAAAATACCTACAAAAATACCTTTTAAAGGTGTATTAGTAGATTTTTCAATAATCATTTTTAATTTATTTCCTGCGGCAAGTTTTAATGAGTCACTCATTA
>JBAYAP010000005.1:0-20455 GCA_041669715.1 Acholeplasmataceae bacterium | reverse complement strand
ATGTACTTATTTTAGATCCAACTAGAACTGGTGCTTCATTAAAGTTTATTCAATCTGTTGTGAAGTTAAAACCTAAAAAGATTGTTTATATTTCTTGTTTTGTAGAAACTCAAGTACGTGATGTTAAACAATTAATGCATATGTATGACATTAAAGAGATACAGCCTGTTGATATGTTTTCATATACTGAACACGTTGAGACGGTAGTTTTGTTGTCCCAAAAAAATTGAGTGACAAGATTGTGGATGAGGGGTTTAACATTTTTTAAATGCAGATAGTAGGTGAATTTATGGTAGTAGAAATTATTATTTTAATAGTTGCTTTGTTGTTTTTAGTATTAAGTGTTTTTCTTTTTAATGGAAAAGGAAAATGGTTAATTGCAGGTTATAATACGGCATCCAAAGAGGAACAGAAAAAATATGATGAAAAGAAAATAACTAAAGCTGCAGGCTTTATTTGTATAATTTGTTCATTTTTGTTATGTATAATGGCGTATTTAGGGTATCGAGTAGATTCGGGATTAATGAGTGAAGAAGCTATGCTTCCATTTGCATTAATTTATGTAGTAGTCATTTTAATAAGCATTGTTGTAGCTATTAAATATATGAATACAAAAGCAAAAAAATAATATTATAAGCAATTTTTTTAAGTAGTGCTACATCTATAAAAAACTCGTTAGTATATAAATGAATTAAATATAACTATATTAAAAAAGAAGTGATTTTATTCCTATAAAGATAGAAATCATTTCATTTCTTTTATTAAAAATTGTTTATGATATAAAAGCATATATTTTAAAGAAAATATAAATTATGATAAAATAATGTTGAAGGTTATAAAAAAAGGATCTGAAAATATGAAAAAAGAAAATATCAAATTGCATAGAAGTAATAATTCAATTAGAAATACAATTGAAATCATATCTATTTATATTGTAGTTGGTGTTGCGTGGATTTTTTTATCAGATTCGATATTAGGGTTATTTTCGTTTAATAATGAATTGATTCATATAGTTCAAACAGTTAAGGGATTTTTTTATGTTATAATTTCAGCGTTATTATTTTATTTTATTATTAAAAAACGTATGGATTTATATGTGTCAACTATAGATGATTTAAATGAAAATTTAATAAAATTAGAAAAAACAAATAATCAATTAAAGGAATTGGAAGACAAACTTTACCAAGTTGCTTATTATGATGAGTTAACCGGTTTGTATTCTAAATATTTCATTATGGAGGAAGTTGCGACATTTATAACCTATCATGAAAACGATATGCTGGCAATAGCCTATGTTAGTATTGATAATTTTAAAGAATTTAATGAAACTAAAGGGTATGACATAGGTGATGATTTAATTAAACAAGTTGCTCAAGAAATTAAACAATCAATTGGTAAAGATAACATGATTGGTCGATTAAGTGGCGGCGGATTTCTTGTTTTATTTAAAAATTATAATGATAAAATAACGTTTCAGACTTATATAGAAGATTTAGGGAAACATATTAAGAACACATATCAATTAGGAAAAGAAGAATTTTATATTTCATTATCAGCAGGTGTGACGATTTATCCAGATAACGGTTTAAATTATAAAGAACTTTTAAAATGTGCTGATATAGCATTATCTGAAGCAAAAAGCAAAGGTAAAAACAAAATAGTTTTTTATTCTAAAGAATTAGCAGAAATTAAAAATAGACAAGTTGATATTGCAAACCAATTATATTATGGTGTTCAAAATGAAGAATTTATATTGTATTATCAACCAATCGTTTCAAATGTAAGTTTAGAAACTAAGATTGTTGAAGCGTTAATTCGCTGGAACCATCCTTTAAGAGGATTAGTACCACCATTAGAATTTATTGATATATCTGAAAAAACCGGGCATATTGTTGAAATGACTTGGTATGTAATAAAAGAAGCATTTATTCAAAATAAAAAATGGCAAGATCAAGGATATAATCTAACAATATCAATTAATTTATCGGCTAAAATTTTATTATATGATAAATTTATTTCAAAATTAGAACTTTTAATGGATACATATAAAATTGAGGCTAGAAAATTTATATTTGAAATTACTGAATCTGTAGTTATAGATAATTTTGATAGAGCAGTTTTAACACTAAATAAGATTAAGAGCTTAGGATTTAGAATTGCCCTTGATGATTTTGGTATTGGATATTCATCATTAACATATTTAAAATCTTTACCTATAGATTTTTTGAAAATTGATCGTAGTTTTATAAATGAAATTACAAATGATAAAAATACAATACCAGTTTTAGAATTTATAATTAATTTAGCACATAAATTAAATTTAGTTGTAATTTCTGAAGGTATAGAAAACGAAGATCAATTATTAATGTTAAAAACATTAAAAAGTGATTATTTTCAAGGGTATTATTTTTCTAAACCGATACCACCTCAAGAATTTACAGGTTCAATGATAAACTATTAAAAAATCGCCATTGGCGATTTTTATTTTAATTTATCAATTTCACTTAATACATCTTTAATATGTTCATCCCAAAAATCCCATGTGTGATTTCCTAAACAAATGTCGTATTTAACATCAATATTTTTATTTTTTATATGGTTTATAAATATTTGGTTTGAATCAAATAAAAAATCATCTTTTCCACAAATTACATACATTTTAGGCATGTTTCCTTTTATTTGATTAACTAAATAGCATAAGTTATGTTCACAATTTTTGCTATCTTGCAAATTGCCAAATATAGCTTCAAATTGTTTTGTTCTTGTAGGATCAGTAATACCTCTATGGTAAATAAAGTTAAAATCTAGCGGACCTGATAAACTTGCTGCAAAACTATAACGATCTGGATAAGTTAAAGCGATTTTCAATGCACCATAACCGCCCATGGATAAACCGGCTACATAATTATATTTTTTATCTTTTGCTAAGGGTAACATACTTTGTAAGTATTCTGGTATTTCTGTTGCTATAAAATCAAAATATGGGAGTCCGTGAACTGCATTTGCATAGTAACTATTATAAGCTGATGGCATAACTACAGCGATATGATGTTCCATTGCATAACGTTCAATGGATGAATATCTCATCCAATCAGTTCCGTTTCCGTAATATCCGTGTAATAGGTATAGTGTTCTAAATTTTTGTTGATTATTTTCTATGGGATCACTTTCTCTAAAGTGGTCAGGTAACAAAACATCAACATGTTCATTCATTTGAAATAGTTTTGATGGAAAGTCGATTCTTAAAAATGACATAATAAGCCTCCTCGTGTTATATACTCTTTTATTATATGACAATCAGCATAAAAATACTAAATTTTAACCATTTTTATAATATTTAACATATAGATTTTATAAATTTTAAAAGGATTTTGTTTTTAAGCGATAAACTGTTATAATATAAATGAAAACGGTTACAAACTAATTTAATAAAATGGAGGAAATGATGCATAAGTTTGATTATATGAAAAAGCACAACTACGAACAAATTGTATATTTTTATGATAAAACAACAGGTTTAAAAGGTGTGACTTGTATTCATAATACAACACTAGGACCAGCGTTAGGTGGTACTAGAATATGGAATTATGAATGTGAAGAAGATGCAGTATTAGATTGTTTGAGACTTGCAAGAGGCATGACTTATAAGGCAGCAGCGGCAGGTTTAAATCTTGGTGGTGGAAAGACTGTTTTAATTGGTGATGCATCAGTTGTTAAAAACGAAGCATATTTTAGAGCATTTGGTCGTTATGTTCAAAGTTTAAATGGTCGCTATATTACCGCTGAAGATGTTAATACAACAACAAAAGATATGGATTATGTCCATATGGAAACAAATTATGTTGTTGGATTAGAAGGTAAATCAGGGGATCCTTCACCATTAACAGCACTTGGTGTTTTTCATGGCATTCGTGCATCTTTGATGCATCAATTTGGCGATGACAATATTTGTAAATATAGTTTTGCCATTCAAGGAAGTGGGCAAACGGGATTTAATCTTATGAAGTTGTTGGTAGAACATCAAGCAAAAAAAATATATTTTACAGAAATTAATCCTAAAAACATTGAAAGAGTTCAAAAAGCTTTTCCTCAAGTTGAATTTGTAAGTCCTGAAAATATTTATGAACAAGATGTGGATGTATTTTCTCCTTGTGCATTAGGGGCTATTTTAAATGATGTTACTATTCCTAAAATTAAAGCTAAGGTTATTGCAGGTTCAGCAAATAATGCATTAGAAGATGAAGAAAAACATGGAGAAATGATTAAGGATAAAAATATCTTATATGCACCTGATTTTGTTATTAATGCTGGGGGACTTATTAATGTATATCACGAATTAGAAACATATAATAGAGAACGTGCAATAAGAGATATTGAAAAAATATATGATAGACTTTTAGAAATATTTTCAATTGCAAAAAATGAAAATATTACAACGCATTTAGCTGCGAAAGTATTTGCTAAACAACGTATTGAAACTATTAATCAATTGCATTCCAACTATATTCCGAAATAAAATGAAAAATATTATTTTTTTAGCAGGTTACTATGGATCGGGGAAAACAGAAATTGCACTTAACTTAGCAATTAAAAATCACGTAAAATATTTAGTTGATTTAGATATTATTAATCCATATTTTAGAGCGAGGGAAGCCAAACATTTATTAAATGAAACAGAATTAATTTCATCAGATTTACAAGATGATAAATACAGTGATTTGCCATATTTATCTAAACATATTTTCAAACCATTTAATCAAGAGCATAGTACTGCTATTTATGATTTAGGTGGTAATGATTTAGGGGCTAAAGTGATGCGTCAATTTGATGACTATAGTCAAACTGATTTTGATTTATATTTTGTCATAAATATTTATCGAAATGAATCTAATGAGTTTACAAAAATTTTAAAATTAATTAATCAAATCGAAGGAAGCAGTGGTTTTAAAATAACAGGACTTATTAATAATTCTAATTTGATGAGAGAAACAACATATAATGATATTCTAGAAGGCGAAAAAATAGTTTCTAAAATATCTAAGTTAACAGGTATACCCTATATTTTCAATTGTATTGATGAAAAAATATACGATAAAAGCATGGAGTTAAATAATCCTATTTTTTTGATTCATTCATACAATTTAATAAAATAAAATGTGATAAGGAGGCTAAATAATGGCTAAAGGTATTGTGACATTTGAACAAGAAAAATGTAAAGGATGCAATTTATGTGTTGAATATTGTCCAAAGCACATTCTTTATCAAGATAAGAAAGAGTTTAATGAAGCAGGATATAATATAATCAAAATAAGCAATCCTGATCTTTGCATCGGTTGTGCTTTTTGTGCAATCATGTGCCCTGATTCTGTGATAAAAGTAGAGGTTGTTGATTCATGAGCAAACTATTAATGAAAGGCAATGAAGCGATAGCTTTAGCAGCAATTAAAGGCGGTGTGGATGCTTTTTTTGGATATCCAATTACACCACAAAATGAAATACCAGAATATTTATCAAAATATTTATTAGAACAAAATAAAGTATTTGTTCAAGCAGAATCAGAAATAGCAGCAATCAATATGGTATATGGGGCTTCAGGTGCTGGGGCTAGAGTGATGACATCATCATCTTCTCCAGGTATTGCTTTAAAACAAGAAGGTATCTCGTATTTATGTGGATCAGAGTTACCTTGTGTAATTGTTTCAGTAATGAGAGGTGGACCTGGATTAGGGGGTATTCAGCCGTCTCAAGCTGATTATTATCAAGCTACTCGAGGTGGAGGAAATGGTGATTATCAAGTCTTAGTCTATGCGCCAGAGACGATTCAAGAAACAATTGATATACTAAAAGAATCTTTTGATATTGCTGATATATATAGAAATCCTGTGATGATATTGGTTGATGGTCTTATTGGTCAAATGATGGAATCAGTAGAGTTAGATAAACCCAAAAAAAACAGAAAAATACTAAAAAAGGATTATACCACTTGTGGTACAGATTTTCATCAAGGTGGTAAAAATGTAATTAATTCATTATTTTTAGATCCCGTAAAATTAGAAGCACATAACCATCATTTATATGAAAAATATCAGATGATAAAAAAACAAGAAACACAAGTTGAAACAATTGGTCTTGATGACTGTCAATATGTTATTGTAGCCTATGGAACAATGGCAAGAATTACGAGATCAGCTATTAAATCATTAAAAGAAAAAGGCATAAAAGTTGGTATGATAAGACCGATTACTTTATGGCCTTATCCAAAAAAAGCATTTGAGCTTATCCCAAAATCTTGTCAAGGTATTTTATGTGCAGAAATGAGCATGGGACAAATGCTTGATGATGTACAAATTTCTAATAAAGGAAGATTTCCAGTTGCCTTTTTTGGACGTGTTGGTGGTATGGTTCCAGAACCAGAAGAAATTGTTGATGCCATATTGAACTTTGACCAAAAGGTGGTGGACTGATGACTATTAAATATCAAAAAACCAAAGGGTTAACTGATAAACCACTGACATATTGTCCAGGATGTACCCATGGTATATCACATAAATTAGTTGCTGAAGTCTTAGAAGAATTAGGTGTACTAGGAAAAACGGTAGGGGTTGCTAGTGTAGGATGTTCGGTTTATGCTTATGAATTTTTTAATTGTGATATGCAACAAGCACCACATGGAAGAGCATGTGCAGAAGCAACAGGAATTAAAAGAGTTTTACCTAATCATATAGTTTTTACTTATCAAGGTGATGGTGATTTAGCATCTATTGGTATTGCTGAAACTATTCATGCAGCAAATCGTGGTGAAAATATTACTGTTATATTTATTAATAATGCAATTTATGGCATGACGGGTGGACAAATGGCCCCAACAAGTTTAATCGGCCAAAAAACAACAACTTCACAAGAAGGAAGACAAGCGAGCATTCACGGAAATCCTATAAAAATATCAGAAATCTTTTCACAAATTGAGGGTGTTGCATATTTAGAAAGAGTTGCATTATATGATCCAAAGCATGTGATATCAGCTAAGAAAGCAATTAAAAAAGCTTTTGAATATCAAATAGCCAAAAAAGGATTTACAATGATTGAAATTCTTTCATCATGTCCTGTTAATTGGGGGATGAATCCAATTGATGCTTTAAAATGGGTAGAAAAAGAAATGACTAAAGTATATCCTTTAGGTGTATTTAAAGATAAAGGTGATATATATGAAACGTAAAGAAACACATATACGTGTAGCTGGATTTGGTGGCCAAGGTGTGATGATGTTTGGGCAAGTATTAGCTTATGCAGCAACCATTGAAGAACAAAATGCTTTGTGGTTTCCTTCATATGGACCTGAAACTAGGGGAGGTACGGCAAATTGCCAAATCATTATTTCAAATGAAACTATTGATTCGCCAATCTTTAATGAATCTGACCAGTTAATTGTATTTAATTATCCTTCGTTAATTAAATTTAGTGATAAGATTAAAGAAAATTCTTTTATGTTTTATAATACCTCATTAATTACTGAAGTAGTGACTTTAGATAAAGGTAAAGCTATTGGCATACCATGTAACGATATCGCAATAAAATTAGGTGATGTTCAAGTCGCAAATATGGTAATGATGGGAGCTTATTTAGAAATCACAAAAATGTTTAATCAAAAAGTTATAGTTAAAGCTATTGAAAAGTTTTTAGGTGATAAAAAAAGTGCAATGCTTCAATTAAATATTGAAGCACTTAATGAGGGTAAAAAATATATATTAAATATGAGTAATGAAAAAAGGAAGATAAAATAAATCTTCCTTTTCTTTAATATATTATTTGTAGTTAGTTTTCGTTCATGCCTTTGCCATTAAAAATAGCATCCATATATTTTTCAATCCTATTAATGATGGTTTGTGATTGCTTAGCACTGTTAAAAAACATAAGGTAAGCACGTCTTCTTCCAGGTGTTAATTTTTCAAAAGCATCTTTAAATAAAGGTAATTCATTAAATATTTTTATGAGTTCTTGTGGATAAGGTTGTTCTTTGGGGTCTAATGGTTCAATTTTTAACCCTTTAACTTCAACAGTTATTGCTTCTTTAATATATGACAAAATGATATCTTTAGAATGATTTATAGCTTCTAAAGAAGTGAATTTTAAGAATTTAACAGATTTTGAATTTTTTCCAGGGCTTACTAAAACCTTATGAGAATCTTTTAATAAAACACCTTTAAGAAAACTTAAGGCAATATAATTTTTAAAAATACCAATCATTACTACATTTTTATCATGATAAGTATAACAAGGTTGTCCCCATTTACGGTCTTCAACTAAATTAGTAGTTAATAAAATATCTCTAAGTGCAATTGCTTCATTTTTGTAGTTTGTCATGCAATCGATTAAATCGTCAACTTTCCAGTTTTTTTCTTTCATATTTACCTCCAAAGCTTAATTATAGTATAATAGAAAATTGATAAAATATCTCGATAAACGCTTTTTGTTTACTATGGTATAATCAAAGAAGAAACTTAAAATCACGAGGTGATAGATTTTGACTTTTTTACAATTGAAATATTTTGTTGCCATATGTAATCATGGATCTTTAAGTAAAGCTAGTAAAATATTGTTTGTAACTCAACCTGCATTGTCAGCTGCACTTGCATCTTTGGAAAAAGAATATAATTTGCAATTATTTGAAAGAAAGAAAAATACGATGATTCTAACAGTGGAAGGCGAATTTTTTTATGATAAAGCTAAATCCATATTAGAAACAGTGAATATATTTGAAAAAGATCTTAAAGATTTATCAAATCATCAAAAAACTATTCGTATTGGCGTACCACCTATGATTGGATCGTTTTTATTCCCTAAAATATATAATTTATATATGATGGATCATTTAGATGCTAAATTTGAAATATGGGAAGAGGGGTCCTTAAGTATAAGAAATAAAATATCAAATAAAACATTAGATTTAGGATTCTCCATTTTAAATGATAACTCAGAAGACCGATACAATCAAGAAATAATTTTAGAGACAGAATATGTTTATTGTGTTTCTAAAAACAATCCGTTGTCTAATAAACAATCGGTTAAAATTGATGATATAAAAGATGAACCATTGGTCTTAATGCGTGAAGGATTTTTCCAAACAAGATTAATAAAAAAAATGTTTCAAGAAATAGATTTAGAACCTGAAATAGTATTAGTATCAAGCCAAATATCTGTTTTAAGTAATTTTGTAAAAATGAATTTAGGTGGAGCATTTTTAATTAAAGAATTGCTTGATCCAAATGATGATTCAATAGTTGGTATTCCATTTGAAGATAAGATTAAATTAAAAATAGGTATTATTTGGCAAAAACATATAGATTTACATAAATCTGCAGAAGAATTTATCCGCTACATAAAAAATATTGAGGTATAAATTTAATTTATATCATATAAAATAATGGTATGGAACGAGTATAGTTTATTCGTTCCTTTTTTGATATGATAGGTAGGAAGAAGCGCTTACATTATTGGAGGTATTTAATGAAGTCTTTATTAAAAAAATATAACAAATATAATAAAATCCACAAATCTGCATTTATATTAACAATTTTGGTGCTCATTATTTTTTTGACATCACTTTTTGCAGGATTAGTTCAAACAGATTTTGGTTCTATCGAAATTGAAACGCAGTACTTGGATACAAGAGATAACCAAGTTTTAGTTTATGATATTTATATACCTGATTCGGCAACTGAAGAGAATAAAGCACCAGCTGTAGTAGTTATTGCTGGATTTCAACGTACACGAGAAACTCAATCACATGTTGCAATAGAACTTGCTAGAAGAGGTTTTGTAGTTTTAAATATTGATCCGTATTCCCAAGGGGATTCAACAAGTAGTTCGGCTGTTCAAGGAAGTGCTATTGCAACTGTAGAAGGTTATGGTGCATTTGATTTAATTGATTATGTCTATGATAATGACGATGTTTATCCATTTATTGACAAGGATAAAATAGGAGTTACTGGGCATTCAGCTGGTGGGAATGCCGCTTATCAAGCAGCTGTATATTTTGGCAAAGATGCGGTGAATAATGGCGGGGCTAGTAAAGTTAACTCAGTTTTTATAAGTGGATATGTTCTATCTATTGATTCTTCAATTTCTTATGCAAAAAGTAATATGGCAATGGATTATGCATTTTATGATGAAGGCGCATTTAGAAATGAAGTAAACGTTGAAGCACCTGAGGGTACATCAAAATCAGATATGACTTGGGCAATTGAATCTCATGATTTTATAAATTCAGGACTTTCTCAAAGTGGATTATCTTCTATAGGTTATGATACACAAGTTGAAATAGGGAAAATTTATGGTAATCCAACATTAAGAACAATGAGACAAGTGTTTAATACGGAAATAATTCATGCATTTCAACCATATAGTTTAGAAGCCACATCAAATATTATAAATTATTTTGAAATATCTATGGATTTTTATAGTGATATAGATGCAAATAATCAAGTTTGGCAAATTAAAGAAGTGTTAACAACTGTGGCATTGATATGTTCATTAGCAACATTAGTGCCGATAGCATCACTACTTTATGCAATTCCATTTTTTAAAAAATCACAAAAAGATCCAATTATGACATCTTCAAAGAGAACAAAATCACAATTAGCTATTTATATAACAATATTTATTTTGGCCGCAACATTTGCTGCACTGACATATTTACCAAGTAGTCAATTATCTTTTGATTTATTTCCTGATGCAAGCAATTCCATACCAACTTGGTTTTTTCCACAAAGAATGACCAATGCTGTCATGATATGGGCTGTTATCAGTGGCTTCTTTTCATTGCTTTTGTTTATTGTTGGTCATTTTATAAATCAAAAGATAAAAAAAGAAAAAATTCCAACTAAGTCATGGGGATTAAGTATTTCATTTGAAAATGTTATGAAAACAGTGTTATTAGGAATTATAGTTATTGTTTTATATTTTATAATTTTAATGATTGTCTATAGTATATTTCATGTAGATTATCGATTTATATTTATTATGTCAGTTAGACGTGTTAATTTGAAAACAGTCCTTCAGTTATTGATGTATTTTCCATTATTCTTTGTATTTTATTTTTCAAATTCAATTAGAGTTAATGGAGGTCAAATGGATGGTAAATTGCCAGAATGGATAAAACTGATATTAGCAGGATTTATGAATATTGCTGGATTAGCAATGTTATTATTAATTCAATATATTAGTTTTAGTTCAACAGGAACAATTGCTTTTACAGAATTAGCTGACGGTACGACGCAATGGTTATATATTAATATATTATTTACCTTATTACCTGTAATGTTTTTAATGCCATTATTTAATAGATGGTTTTATAAACTAAGTGGAAACAGTTATTTAGGGCCCATTATTATATGTGCAATATTTGTGATGATTGCACTTAGCAATTCGGTTGCATATATTCCAAATTGATTATTAAGATACTAAAAGGGAGAAAAAAATGAAAAAAATAGTTGTATTTAGTTTTATGTTTTTATTACTTATTGGTTTAACGTCTTGTAAAAATTCTCAAGATGAAACAATGACTTACACAGTAACTTTTGATACAGGTGGTGGGTCATTGATCGAATCTCAAGAAGTTGAAAACGGAAGAAAGGTTACTGAACCCATTAATCCAGAAAAAGAAGGATATGTGTTTAGTGGTGATTGGTATAATGGCTCATTTGTTTGGAATTTTTCAGTTGATATTGTTACTGAAAATGTGACACTTACAGCTGAATGGTTATTAGTATCGACTGTACCACAAAATATAGAATTAACTCAAGAAGCATTTAGTTCTAATATTACATGGATTCAATCTGATGCAGCTGATCAAACATTTAATGTTTATATTAAATTAGAAGACAGTTTAACTTATGAATTATTACAAGGAAGTATTTCTATTGAAGAAGGAGAAGTTATTGATGCTGTGACATTTACTCCTGATGTTTTACCTCAAGGTGGAACATATTTTGTAAAAGTTGATACTGGTGTTGAAAATGCTGAAAGCGAGTCTCTTGTTTTTGGTGGTGCAGGAACAACCGAAAATCCATATATGGTTAATGATATTTTAGATATTTTAAGTATTTTAGATAATTCAGAATTATCTGATAAAAATTTCCTTCAAGTAGCTGATATACTTACCACAGTAACTGATCCAATTGAAATAAATGATGATAGAAAAATTGAGTTTAATGGTATTTATGATGGAGGAAATTATGTCCTTTCATTTACAGGAAATGGTGGATTTTTCCATGAAATTACTAATTCAGGTGTTGTTAAAAATTTAGTGGTTGCAGATACGACGCAATTAAGTGCATCAGAAAACAATTTATATTCAATTGATGTAATTGCAGATTCTAATGCGGGATTAATTGAAAATGTAGATTCAAGAGCATCTATATCAAATGCAGCACTTCAAGGTGAGTTACCAGTGTTTACATCAGTTGATACAACAAACACTACGACTGGAGCAGGTGGTATTGTTGGTGTGAATTTAGCTGAAGGATCAATTATCAATGTTTCTGTTGGTGGTAGTGGTAGTGTTAAAGCAGGTCGTGGTATTGGTGGCGTATCTGCATATAATTATGGTTTAATTGAAGGAGCTAATGTAACTGCAACATTACCTGCAGGTAATCAAGCAAATAGTGGAAAAAGTTCTAATACATACTCTTATGGTGGTGGCATTACTGGATTTAATTTTGGTACGATAACTGAATGTGTTGTATCAGGTAGAGTATTTGCACAAAGTGCATATAGTGCAACAGGCGATGGTAATGAAGGTAAAAATGTTGCTTTTGGTGGTATTGCAGGATATAACGAAGGTACAATTTCCAATTCATCATTTGCAAGAACAATGTCATCAAAAGAATTTATTGATAAAACTCAAGCAGAAGTATTAGGAGATTCAGTAAATAATTTAGGTGTAGCATCAATTAATGGCGACATGTATGTGGGTGGAATTGCAGGAATTAATGCTGGCTCAATTTCAAATGTTTATGTTGGTGGTGCTTTAATTTCAGCTCGTGATTACGTTGGTGGCATAACTGGCTTGACATTAAATGCTGGATCTATTACAAATAGTTATGTTTTTGCAGAAATTGCAGTTAAAGATGAAAGTGGTTTAAAAATTACTGAATTAAATGATAAAACAACATTATCAACATATGATATTGCACCTAGTGGTTATGATGTTAATACTACAGTATATAAAGCTTTGATAAATTCTAGTACTAGCAATCAATGGGTTCCAGGTGATTTAGATGAACCAGTTTTACCAGATTTTACAACAAATGATTTGACAATTTTAGGTATTGCATTTGCAGAAAATGGTTTATTACAATGGCAAAATGGCGTAGTTACTGGCGTGGACATTACATTAGATAGCATGGTTATTGCTTATGGTGCAACAGAAACTATTGATTATAGCATAACACCAAGTAATGCTCCGGATTCAATGACTTTATGGACATCAAGTGATGAAGCAATTGTTGAAATTATTGGAGATGGTATGATTAAAGGTGTTGGTGCAGGGGAAGCAGTAATTACTGTAACAACAAGAGATGGTGGATATATTGATACAATAAATGTTACAGTTGAAGACTATGTTCAAATTGATTCTACAAGTATTTCTGCAGGTGATTATGTATTACCAGAAACTAATAATTCTGATGTTCGTTTTGATATAGCAATTGGTACAGAATTAACTTTTACAGTTGAAATTCTACCTATAGACGCAGATTTTCAAAACTATACAATAACTGCTTCTAATTCAAGAGCGGAAGTTGTTGAAGATACAGTAACATTTGTTTACGGAAGTACTGGTCCAGGGAAAGTTAGTATTGTTATTACATTTGAAGATGCATCGGTTGATTCTTTAGAATATCGATTTACAACATTTGAAGATAGTTCTAATGAAGAAGATATCTTAATTGCTTCTGTCGAAATTACAGCAGATACATTGACATTACCAGAAGCTAATAATACTGATGATCGTCTAGAAGTTTTAATAGGTACACAAATGGCGTTGACTGTTATTATATTGCCAGATGATGCATCTAATCAAAATTATACAATTACCGTTTCAAACTCAAGAGCTGAAGTTAATGGTCAAATAGTTACATTTCTATATGGAAATACTGGTCCGGGAAGTGTCACAGTTACTCTAACTTTTGAAGATACGACAATAGGTACAATAGAATATCGATTTACAACAGTAGAAAGTGTTTCATAAAAATATAAAAAGAAAGATGTGTTAAATATGAATATTATGGATAAATCTTTAAAATTACATTATGATTTAAAAGGTAAAATTGAAATAAAAAGCAAATATGATATTAACAACAAATTAGATTTATCGTTGGTGTATACACCTGGTGTAGCGAGCAGTTGTCTAAAAATACAAGCAGAACCTGATGAAGCATATAAACTTACATCAAAGCATAACACAGTTGCAGTTATTTCTGATGGATCAGCAGTTTTAGGTTTAGGTAATATAGGACCTTTAGCAGCAATACCTGTAATGGAAGGTAAATGTGCATTATTTAAAAGATTTGCTGGTGTAGATGCAATACCAATTGTCTTAGATACTCAAGATACTGAAGAAATTATTAAGACAATTACATATTTAGCACCATCGTTTGGTGGTATAAATCTTGAAGATATTAGTGCACCCAGATGTTTTGAAATTGAAAGACGCTTGCGTGAGTTATTACATATTCCAGTTTTTCATGATGATCAGCATGGAACAGCGATTGCTGTAGGATCTGCTTTATTAAATGCATTAAGATTTTTAGGAAAAAAAATCGAAAAAGTTAAAATTATTGTTAATGGTGCAGGTAGTGCCGGTGTAGCTATATCAACATTTTTGATGAAACTCGGTGCTAAAAATATAGTGGTTTGTGACCGATTTGGAATTATTAGTACTGATGATGAAAGATTAAATGAAACACAAAGAAATCTTGCGAAAATTTCAAATCCAAATAAAGAAAAAGGACTACTCATAGATGCTTTTTTGGATGCTGATGTGTTTATTGGAGTAAGTGCTGGTCACATTGTTAATCAAGATATGATTCACAAAATGAATAAAGATGCGATTGTGTTTGCGCTTGCAAATCCAATGCCTGAAATTGAACGCGAAGATGCATTAAATGCAGGTGTTAGAATTTATGGTTCAGGTGTTTCAAATCAACCCAATCAAATCAATAATGCTATTGTGTTTCCAGGGCTATTCAAAGGTGCTTTAGAATCTAAAATTGAACAAATTACTGAAGACATTGAAATTGCTGTATGCTATGCTTTAAGTAATATTATTCCACAAAACGAGTTGAACGAAGAATATATTATTCCTGATATATTTAATGAAGATATTAGTAAAACTATTATAAGAGCAGTATATAAGGTAAGCCATAAACAATGAAAAAAATCATTATATTATTTATATTGCTTTTTGCATTAGCATCATGCAGTCCTGAAGAAAATACAATTGTTGTTGATAATGATTTGAAAATTAAAACATTATCAGCCGATAAACTTTCAAGTTCGTATGTTTCTTGGTATGGTAGACATGAATATAAAGATAATCAAATGTATTTTTACAATACAGCAACAGGATTTAAAATAGAATTTATAGGTAGTGCGATTAGTATTGATTTATTATTGACAGACAAAAACAATGACATTTATTTTTCGACGGCTAAAGATGAGGCATCATTATTAGATGGTGATATCTTTGTATTAAGTGAAGAAGAACAAACTTTATTGGTTACTTATGACACATATGAATTACATCAATTTGAATTGGTAAAAAGAAGTGAACCGGAAGATGGGATTACTTCAGTAATGACTTTTGAAACTAATGGTGAATTTCAAGAAGTTACAATTGATGAAATGCAAACACATTTTTTACTTATAGGTGCTTCTGGTATTTCAGGGCATGGAGCTTTAGGTAATGCAGGTGAAGCAAGAACAACGGAAAATTCTTCATCTTTACATTCTTTTGGATATTTAACTGCAAATCAATTTGATGGAAGTTTTGAATTTGTTAGTAATTCAGGATGGGGTTTAGCATTTGGATATAATGACACGACAGGAAAAAATAATATTGTAAAAGCTTATGAAAGTGTTGGAATTGATGCTGACGAACAAATAGTAAGTACAACTTATGATCATGAAGTTGTCCCAGATGTTATTATTGTTAATATTGGTGGAAATGATTATAGTGCTGTGATTAATAAACTTACTGGTTTTTCTAAAGAAGAAAAAATTCAAGAATTTAAAACGGCAGTTCAGACATTTATCCTTAAATTACGAGCAGATGCACCTAATGCCCATATTTTTTGGACAATGACTGAAGGATCGTTAAATGGTGCAGCGGCTGTTTCTGCAATAAGCCTGCTATCAGCCTCAGATCAAAATTATGTTCATGTGGTTGTGATATTAGGTGTAGGAGATGAAAATACAGCGGTAGGTGCTGATAATCATTGTAGTTATGAAACACATTTATTATCTTCAGAAATACTTGTTAATGAAATAGAATCATATACAGATTTAATTGCTAAAGAATAACAGTTTATTACTGTTATTTTTTATTTTAAATGAAGTTAGAACATAAAAATGTTATACTTTTAAATGAAAGAGTAATGATTTAAAATGAGGAGATTATATATGAATCAATTATTAGATAACCAAAAAACATTTTATCAAACAAATCAAACGCGCTCATATAAATTTAGAAAAGATCAATTGTTAAAATTAAAAAATGCGATTAAGCAATATGAAAATGAACTTAAAGAAGCATTATATAAAGATTTAAATAAATCTTCATTTGAAGCATATACAACGGAAATTGGATTTACATTACATTCTATTACAAATGCAGTTAAGCACCTTAAAAAATGGATGAAGATTAAAAAGCAAAAAACGCCTATTTTTATGTTTGGGACAAAATCATATGTCATGCCTGAACCCTATGGACAAGTTTTGATTATAGCGCCATATAATTATCCAGTGCAATTGGTATTAGAACCACTTGTAGGGGTGATTGCTGCCGGAAATACATGTGTAATTAAACCCAGTGAATATGCAAGTGAAGTAGAAAAAGTATTAGTAAAAATGATTACTAACACATTTGATAAATCATATATAGCAATTGTTACAGGTGATTATACAGTAACTTCAGAATTATTAGATCATCGATTTGATTATATATTTTTTACAGGGTCAACACGTGTTGGACAAATTGTTTATGAAAAAGCTAGCAAATATTTAACACCAGTAACTTTAGAATTAGGTGGTAAAAGTCCTACAATTGTCGATGAGACAGCAAATCTAAAAAAAGCAGTATCAAGTATTGCATTTGGTAAATTTATGAATGCTGGACAAACTTGTATTGCACCTGATTATATTTATATTCATGAAAGCAAAAAAGATGAGTTTATTGATTTACTAAAAATCGAAATAGAAAAAAGATATGGCAATGCTGAGACTTTTGGCCATATTATTCATCAAGGGCATTTTAAACGATTAATAAATTTAATTGATCAAGATAAAGTTGTATATGGCAATCAAGTAAATAGTGATAAGAACTATATATCTCCAACGATTTTAACAGATGTAACACTAGATGATAAAGTGATGAAAGAAGAAATCTTTGGTCCAATTCTTCCAATATTAACATTTAAAAATATTGATGAAGTTATTCATACGTTAAAGAATGCGGAGAAGCCATTAGCATTATATATATTTTCTAAAAATAAAACTAATATTCAAAAAATGTTAAATGAATTATCGTTTGGTGGTGGTGCAGTAAATGATACCATTATGCACGTTTCTAATGGCAATATGCCATTTGGTGGTGTAGGTCAAAGCGGTATGGGTTCATATCATGGAAAAACGTCATTTGATACATTTAGTCATATGAAGTCATATGTCAGTAAAAAGATTCATTTAACATTGGCATATCCCCCATATTCTCAATCACGAGAAAAAATGGTGAAAAAATTTCTAAAATAAAAAGATTTTAATATATATAATAAGTATAAATAGAGCTCGTTTTTTATAGGGCTCTTTTGTTTGTTATGAATAGTGATATAATAATATAAAAGAGAGGGAAACTTTATGTCATATATTCAAGTTGATAACTTATACAAGACTTTCCATAAATCTAAATTTGATGTTAAAGTATTAAAAGACATTAATTTAAAAGTCGATGAAAATGAATTTGTTTCCATTGTTGGGCCATCAGGATCTGGAAAGACGACATTATTATATGTTCTTAGTGGTTTAGAAACTTATGATCGAGGGTCTCTTTTATTATTTGATAAAGAAATGAAATCATATACTGAAAAGGAAAAAGCAGATTTACGTTCTTTTGAAATAGGGTTTGTTTTTCAGTTTTATCATTTAATTCCCAATTTAACTGTATATGAAAATGTCGAATTGGCTGCTGTGATTGGCAAGCAAGCTTCAAAAAGTGCTATTTTAGAAACATTAAAAATGGTTGGTATGGAACAAGAAAAAGATAGTTATCCCGCACAATTATCTGGGGGGCAACAACAAAGAGTCGCCATTGCAAGGGCATTAATTAATGATCCTAAAATTATTTTTGCTGATGAACCTACAGGTAATTTAGATTATCAAACAGGTTTACAAATTATGGAATTATTTCAATCTCTTCATAAAAATCAACATAAAACGATATTTATGGTAACTCATAATATGGATACGACTAAATATGGCACAAGAATTTTATCTATGCTTAGTGGAAAGGTTATAAAAGATGAAAAAAATAATTCGTAAAGTTTTTTTTATCTTTAAATTTTCTTTTAAAAATATCGGAGCTCACCCGTTACGGTCTTTTCTTTTAGCACTGGGATTTATTGGTGTATCCTTAACTTTATTTTTGGCAATAAGCATGCATAGTGTGATGTTTAGTTTTTACTATGCTAAAGTTGAAGATGTATATCAAGATACGGATATGATTTTAGAAGTTAGCAATCAAAGCGATTCACGGTTTTTTTCAATAAGTCACTTTACGGATCAAGAAATTAGTCAAATGATTGATGATTATGATGCCTTTTTTGAATTTGATGTCTTAATTACACATAATCAAGATAAAAATTATGTTCATGTGTTTGCTTCAGATATAGCCTCATTAAAAAACATTTCAGGGGCAAATCAAATTGATATAGAATCATTAAATAGCAATGAAGTAATTATTACAAAATCATATGCACAAAATAATAATTTATCAATATCAGATACGATTTCAATTCAAGCCAGTGATACATCAAAAACATTTATTATTGTTGATATTATTGAAGATGCCCATCAATTTACGGGGCAAAGTATCTTTATTGATAAAAACACTTCATTATCCTTTTTTTTAGAGTCACTTAGTCCTTTACTTGCGTCATTTCCGCAAACATTATTAAATCGATTATATAATCGCGTATATATTAATTTAAATTCAGAATATACTTATGATGCTGCCGCTGATGTATTTAAAACAGTTGATGCATATAAAGCACTATCATATGTTGAAACTTATAATATGGCAGAAATCAATACAAATGTTGATCAAGCAACCGCACTTTTTGATGTTGTTATTATTTTTGTTTTTATGGCAATTGTTTTAGTGTTAGAAACTACGCTTATTGTATATTTTAATGATAAGAAAAAAATGAGTGGTATTATTCAAATATTAGGTGGAAAAAAAACTTTTTCATTATCGGTTATGCTTATTGAATTATTTATATTTGAGCTTATGGCACTTATTTTTGGTAAAATATTCACCAATCTAATTATTAAAAAAGGTTTAACTTTTTTAGGTTCAAGTAGAATTTATCAATTGTCACAAACACAGATAATTGAATCTTGCGCAATGAGCATTTTTGTATTTGTAATTTTTATTTTGATTCACTTTATTAAATTTAAGCAAGATGGCGATATAAAACAATTACAAGACAAAGGCCAAGAAAAAAATATGCATATTGTTAAGCAATTCATTATGGTCATTTGTGCAATTGTTTTATACTTTGTGTTTAAATTAACATTTGTATATTCACTCATTGGGAAATATTGTTCTATTTTTCAAATAGTGATTGCTTTATTTGTACTGTATGAATTAAGTTATCTAATTATTAATTTGTTATCGCTAATAAAATTTAAACATAAACAATTTAAAATACATCAATTGTTATTTAATAAAATGATACATAAAAAACAATTTTATCATTATATATCGATGGTCTTAACTGTTTTTATTATGATTACATTATTATTATTTACTATAGATCATATGCAAAATAGAATCGATCGATTAACAAACGAATATCAATTTGATTTAGTTATAACAAGAATAATGAATAATGAAGATGATGTTTTACAAAGTGTTGTTCAGATGGAAGATGTTGATGATGCAGTTTTAGTAGGATATTAT
>JBAYAP010000004.1:0-21998 GCA_041669715.1 Acholeplasmataceae bacterium | reverse complement strand
CGGACTTGTTGGTTTCTCATCAGCAATGATAAAAGAAGGTTTTTATAGTGGTAGTATTGATATCACTCAAGTTGCTAGTGAATTTGAAACAGCAGCGCAAATAAGATATTATGTAGGTGGACTTATTGGTAAATACTTTGGTCGTTTAGCAATTGTTGATGTAATTAGATTTGGTAATGATGCAGATGTAAGCATTACGACATCTGACCATGTTATTACATTATTTAATCAGTTAATCGCTTATGATAATTATCAAAAAATTCACAGTATTGGCGTATTTGGTGATCAAACGGCAAGCATTAATGAAGTTGTTGTTACTGATATGGCAACAGATATTGTCGATCCATCAGCATTCTTTAGTAGTGAATGGGTACAAAATGCATTTGATTTAATTAATGTAGTATCATAATAACAAATGTTAAAAATGACATGATATCATGTCATTTTTTATTTATATGAATATGTTATAATAATGGGGGTGATAATATGAAAATTTCTAAAACAAGATTTATAAATAATTTAAGATGCAATCGTTATGCAGGATTAGAATCTCTTTATCAAGAAAAGACAAAAGCTATTGTCTCTTTTTCAGATGACCCAGATTTAGATGAATTGATGAGTCAAGAAAATCAAGAAAAAATGAACTTATTGCTTGATGATATGTATGATGATGAAACGGAAGAAGATTTATTAGAAAAATCTGATCCACAAATGGATACAATGCTTCCATATTATAATCAAATAGAAATTATTTCAGGACAAGCTATTGATCATCGATTTAAAGGACAAACTGTTTATAGTCTAGATACATATAAACAAAAAAGATTTGAGTTTTCAAAAGATGGATATCAATTTTATTGTTTTTTAGATGGATATCAAGAAGATGATCAAAACATTAGAATATTTGAAGTAAAATCAACGACATCAAAGAAATTTTTAGATATGAAATTTAAAAATGATGATGGTGATAAAATAGGTATTTTTAATTATTCACCAGATGGGATATTGATGTTTGCCGAAGAATTATTGGTACCCGTAAATGATGATTATTATAAAAAGCTTAAAACATTAAAAAACAGATTATCAAAAACAGGTCGTTATATGTATGATATTGCATATCAAAGATATGTTTTTGAACATACAAACGAAAAAAAGAAAAATCATAAATATTATTTAGCAATTTTAAATAGCGAATATGTTCATGATGGTAAAACAGATGAATTAGGGAAACCAGTTTATCCTGATGAACTTATTGTCTTTATAGATGTGACTAAATTTTTAGATCAAATCATGACGATTGTTGAACAAGATATTAATATTGTTATTAATAGATTAAACCAGTTAAATGCTGAAGAAGTTAATTTAGGTGATCATTGTCAAAGAAAAGATTCAAGACAATGTAAATTTTATAGTATTTGTTATAAAAAAGTGCCTGATTATAATAGTATTTTTACTTATCTTGGTGGTCATGCAGGCTTTAAAGATCCATCAGGTGTTAAGCATGACCGTTTTGATTTATTAAATGAAGGTTATTTGAAAGCAACAGATGTTCCTATTGAGTGGTTAAATCGTGAGAATAATCAGTTGCAAAGACAAGTGATTGAAACGCAAATACCATTTATTGATAAAGCAAAAATCAAAGCGGCGATACAATCATTAAAATATCCGATATATCATCTAGATTTTGAAACATTTCCGTGTCCATTACCAAGATTTAAAGGTGAAAAGCCGTATAGTCAATCATTATTTCAATATTCTATTCATATTGAAAAAGAACCTGGTGTATGTGATATAGACCAAGACAATTCTAGTTATATTGCTGCAACCCATGATGATTTGCGAAAAGATTTAGTTGAACACATGCTTGAAGTGATTAAAGATGATCAAGGATCAATTATGGCATATAATATTTCTTTTGAAAAAACGAGACTTAAAGAAATGGCAATAGTTTATCCGGAATATCATGACAGATTACATCGTATGATGGATAGATTAGTTGATTTAATGTATTTTTTAAGAGGTAATAAGAAATTATTTGAAGTATTAGGATTTAATGAAAATTCAAGTTTTAATTATTATCATAATGATTTAAATGGATCATTTTCAATTAAAAAAGTATTACCAATCTTTAGCCATTTAACTTATAAAGGTATGCCAATTGGAAATGGTACAGAAGCATTAGTTGCTTATGCAAATTTTCCAAGTATGGATAAAAAAACATTTGAAAAGACATATCACGACTTATTAACATATTGTAAACAAGATACTTGGGCTATGGTAGAAATATTAGAATCACTAAGAAAAATCGTATAAAAACCATGATATGTTTATATGGTTTTTTTCTTTATAAAGCCAATTACATTAAAATGTATTAAACAAGGGCTATAACTTGTTATTTTTTTATTAATCCATTATAATAAAGCAAAAGGGGAGGTTTATTTGTATGCTTAAAATATACAATACTCTAACAAATCAAATTGAAACATTTAAACCAATAAAACCTAATAAAGTTAATATGTATGTTTGTGGACCTACGGTCTATAGTGATATACATATTGGCAATGCTAGACCAGTTATTTTTTTTGATGTTGTTAAACGTTATTTAACACACTTAAATTATAAAGTTTACTATGTTTCAAATATTACAGATGTTGATGATAAAATTATAGATCGTGCAAAAGCACTAGGTATGAATGAAGAAACGCTCTCAAAATTATATACCGATCGTTTTTTAGATATGCAACAAAAAGTAGGAAGTAATTTACCGGATTTTATGCCAAAAGCAACCGATTATGTAACTTCAATGATTGAGTATATTGATGATTTAGTGAAAAATGAATATGCTTATGAGACTAAAGAAGGCGTGTATTTTAGAATTTCTAAAATTAAAGACTATGGCATTTTAAGCAATCAGGATTTAAATGCTTTAAATGAAGGGGTTAGAATTGATTTAGATCCAGATAAGGAAAACCCTAGAGACTTTAGTTTATGGAAAAAGACTGATGATGGTTTAAGATTTTCAAGCCCTTGGGGTGATGGAAGACCTGGGTGGCACACAGAATGTGCTGTTATGAACCATGATATTTTTGATGGTGAGATTGATATTCACGGTGGAGGGACTGATTTACGCTTTCCGCATCATGAAAATGAAATTGCACAAACTGAAGCACATGATCATCATCATTTAGCAAAATATTGGATGCATGTTGGAAGATTAGATGTAGATCAAGTTAAAATGAGTAAATCATTGGGAAATATTACACTTGTTAAAGATATGATAGATACTTATCATCCGCTTGCTTTTAGATTATTTATGATTGCGCATCATTATAGACAACCAATTAATTATTCTATTGAAGTTATGAATGAATATGCTGGTATTTATGATAAAATAATAAGAAACCTTAAAAAAGCCTTTTTATCGTTATCTAGTGAAGGTTTTCAACAAGGTGATATTGATCAACATATTATGCAACAATTTGAAGCAATGATGAATGATGATTTTAATACACCTAATGTTATTACACTTATTTATGATTTAATTAAACAGCTTAATAAAACAATCGATAATGAGCATAAATTGTCATTATTTGCCACAATTGAACATATATTAAATATATTAGGACTTATGCCGAAATTTGAATTAGAAGATGATATTGTGATTGTATATCGTGATTGGCAAGCAGCAAGAGAACAAAAAAACTTTAGACTTGCTGATGAATTAAGAGGAAAACTTACAGAGCAAGGTTGGATTTAATGTGAATGGATTGACACTAGCTTATTTAGGCGATGCTTATTATGAGTTTAAAATAAGAGAAAATTTAATAGAACAAGGTTTAACAGATGTTAACCAATTGCATAAACATGCAATTAAATTTACATCAGGTGTAGCCCAAGCAAAGTTAATGGACTATTTAATGGAAGTACAATTTTTAAATGATGATGAAATTGCCTTATTTAAGCGTGGTAGAAATGCCGGCGGACAAGGTAGAAAAAATATTGATGCAAAAACATACCAATGTGCTACAGGATTTGAAGCATTAATTGGTGGTTTATTTCTTAATAATCAACAAAGAGCAGATAAGATTATTGAAGTGTGCATCGATTATGTGAATGGAGGTGCAACTTAGGATGGAAAAAACTAAAGAAATTAATAGACATAAGGAACTAGAAGATCTTTTGAATAAAAACGAAAAAGGTCCTAAGACACTTATTAAAGAAGATATGATTAGAATGAAAGGTGATCCTCTTGGACTACGTGTGCCATTAGATGATGAACCTTCTTTAGATACGCATAAAAATAAAGCTAAGAAATTAGATGAAGTTGTTGTTGAACGTTATAATCCAGATGTGAAAATCGGTTTAACGACGGAAGATGTTGAAACTAGACAAATTGCTGGTATGGTCAATATTGCAGATACTGGATCAACAAAAAGTATTTCTTCAATTATTACGTCAAATTTATTTACACTTTTTAATTTTTTAATGTTTATGATTACTTTATGGATGATTACAGTTAAAGCTTCTCTTACAAATTTCTTTTTTGTAATCATTGTTTCACTTAACGTGACTATTGGTATCATTCAAGAAATAAGAGCCAAAAAAACAATTGATAAATTATCATTGTTATCAGCACCAACGGCGATTGTTATTCGTGATAAAGATGAATTAGAAATCAGCATTTCAGATGTTGTTATTGATGATATTTTAAAATTATCTTCAGGAAAACAAATTACAGCTGATTCAGTAATTAGAGAAGGCACAATCGAAGTAAACGAATCATTATTGACAGGTGAATCTGATCCTGTTGTAAAAACAGAAGGTGACACTTTATATTCAGGCAGTTATGTCATTTCAGGGAATTGTTATGCTCAAGTTTCTGCAATTGGTAAAGATATCTATATTCAAAAATTAACAAGTCAAGCAAAAAAATATAAAAAACCACAATCAGAACTTTTAAGTTCATTAAAAATCATTATTCGAATCATCGGTGGTTTTATTGTTCCTATTGCTTTTGGCTTATTTTATCTAATGACAATTAATGGAGTTTTGTCTTATGAAGAAATGGTATTGAAAACATCAACTGCGATGATTGGTATGATTCCTTCAGGTTTATTTTTATTAACTTCTATGGCGCTTGCTGTAGGTGTTATTAGACTTGCACAAAATAATACGCTTGTGCAAGAACTTTACTGTATTGAAACATTAGCACGTGTTGATACACTATGTTTGGATAAAACAGGGACAATTACTGATGGCACGATGTCTGTTAAAAGTATTATTGAATTTAAAACAGATAGTAAATTATCATTAAAGAACTTGATATCTGCAATGCTTAATGCACAAAATGATGATAATTTAACATCTCAAGCATTAAAAGATCGATTTGGAACAGCCAAATCGATTAGACATAAAGCACTTATTCCATTTTCAAGTACGAGAAAATATAGTGCAGTTCAATTTGATCGTTATGGTACATATATTTTAGGTGCACCTGAATTTGTTATGAAAAAAAACTTTTCGTCTGTTGAACAAGAAGTAAATAAACAATCAAAAGAAGGTTATAGAGTTTTAATTGTAGGTTATAGCGAAGGCGATATTGTTGATAGAGAAATTAAAGGCAAAATAGAACCAATGGCTTTAATCATGATTGAAGATACAATTAGACCAGATGCGATTGAAACTATTAATTATTTTAAAGAACACAATGTAGAAATAAAAGTTATTTCTGGTGATAATCCTATAACAGTTGCAAGAATTGCAGAACGTGCAAATGTTGCAAATGCCGATCAATATATTTCCTTAGAAAATATGAGTGATAAAGAAGTTGTTCGTATAGGGAATCGTTATACAGTATTTGGAAGAGTTTCTCCACATCAAAAGAAATTACTGATTGAATCATTAAAAAATAATGGTCACACAGTAGCAATGACTGGTGATGGTGTTAATGATATTCTTGCTTTAAAAGAAGCAGACACCTCAATTGCTATGGCTTCAGGTAGTGAAGCTGCAAGAAATGTTTCACATTTAGTTCTATTAGATTCAAATTTTTCAAGTATGCCTAAAGTTGTAAGTGAAGGTAGACGAGTTATTAATAATGTTGAAAAAGTCTCAACATTATATTTAACAAAAACAATCTTTACATTATTATTAGCAATTATTGGTTTATTTAGAAATGGTGATTATCCAATTAGTAGTCCTAGTCAAATGGTATTAATTGAAATGTTTGCTATTGGGATACCATCATTCTTTATGGCGTTAGAACAAAATAATAAACAAGTTAAAGGACGTTTCTTAGGTAATATTATTAAAGCAGCAATTCCTGGTGCATTAATTGTTGTTATCAATAGTCTTATTATATTTGCACTTAGTGGACCTTCAGCTTTAGATATGAACACTGAAGTTATTTCGACATTAATTGTTTCTTCAGCGACAATTACTTCATTAACAGTACTTTATCGTGTATCTGTACCGATGAATACATTAAGAAGTTTATTATTCTTTAGTATGGTTGTAGCAACTTTAGTTGCATATTTCTTAATCCCAGTGTTTGATTTTGTACCATTCTTTTATTTAGATAACAGTACAGCTACACAACTTATTACATTGCCACAGGCATTGTTATTACTTGTGTTAGCACAAGCAACATTTCCAATGATGTATATAGTTTCGCATCTATATGGATGGATTAAAGCAGGAATTGCTCATATCATTAATAAAATTGCTGATATAGATTAATCATTAAAGAGCGCAACGCGCTCTTTTCATCGTATTTTATCAAATGTATTTTTGGATTTTTTAAACTAAATTTTTAAAATTTATATCGGAGGTTTTATCATGATTGTTTACGGAAAGAATGTTATAAGAGAAGCTATATTTGCAAAAAGACCTTTTTTTGCACTTTATCTCGATTTAAAATTTAATGATGATAGTTTTATTCAATTTTTAAAAGATTATCATATACGATATGAATTAGTATCTAAAGATGAACTTTTTAATTTGTCAAAAACTAAAAACCATCAAGGCATTGTTGCAAATTTAAAAGATTATGATTATGCACCAATTGAGATTTTAAAAGATCAAAAAGAATTTCAAAAAGTTATTATTTTAGATAGTATTGAAGATCCTCATAATTTAGGGGCGATTTTACGAACTGCTGAAGCGACGCAAATGTCGGCAATCATCATTCCTAAAAAACAACAAGTTCCTCTAAATGCTACTGTAGCAAAAGTTTCTTCAGGTGCTATTGAACATGTTCCCGTCATTGAAGTTACCAATATTAACAAAGCAATTGAGCAATTAAAAAGCTTTGGATTTTGGATTGTAGGCACTGATGGCCAAACAGAGCATGATTATAACGATTTGCCTAAAAACGCTCATATAGCCGTAATTTTGGGCAATGAAGGCAGTGGTATGCGTCCACTTGTCAAGAAAAACTGTGATCTTTTAGTAAAAATCCCTATGTATGGAAAAATCAATTCATTAAATGTAAGTGTTGCAGCAGCACTCATGATGTATAAAATGATTGATGAATGAAAAATGATTATGAACTTCTCTATTTAATTCGAGGCGAAAATGATCAAATAGCCTTTGAGTATTTATTTAATAAATACGAAAGGTTAATATGGAAAAACATCCACTTATTAAACATCGAAAATATTGAACGTGAAGATTTTATTCAAGAAGGCATATTGATGCTTTATAAAGCCATTCAAACATTCGATGAATTTAAAAACAAAACTTTTACTAGATATTTTGAATTAATTCTTAAAAGACATTTTTACCACATGAAAAAAAAGATTCCTAAATTTGTTTATAATGAGTATATTTTAAATCAGCAACAAAGCTATTATTTAGAAGAAGATCACTCTAAATTTTTAGAAGGTTGTTCATTATTTGAACAAGAAGTATTCGAACTTTATTTTATTGAAAACAAAAGTGCAAAATATATACAAGAAACAACACAATGCTCATTAAAACAAGTATATAATGCAATATATAGACTTAAAGAAAAATATAAAAAATATGTTATAATATAAATGATAGTTGACTATGCCATTTATAAGTGTTAAAATAACACTTGCAATTGGCCACAAAGGTGGTTTTTTAAATGCGAGAAAAAGTAACGTTAGTTTGTACAAAATGTTTAAGTCGAAATTACACAACAACGAAGAATAAACAAACACAAACAAAACGATTAGAAACAAAAAAATATTGTCCAAAATGTAACGAACATACAATTCATAAAGAAAGTAAGTAGGAGGATTGGCCATGGCAATCAAACAAAAACAAGAAGTAGAAAAGAGTAAGTTAATTGAAGTTCTTACTACTGAATATCGTTGGGAAAATTTATTATTAGGTATTTTAGCAATTGTTGCTATTTCAATTTCAGCAATGATTATTTCAGGTAATACATTATTACAAATTAACCCTGATTTTCCAATTTTAGGTGAAGGTAGCAATGGTATTATATTTGCTTGGGTTTTGTTTAGTATTTCATTATTTGGGCTTATTTTAGTACTTTATCCATTCTTTTTACCTGCAGTACCAGAAATTAAAAAAATATCTTGGGCTAAATGGCCAAAGTTTTTAGATAATTCAGTTAGAGTTATAATTTTCTTAGCTGTAGTTACAGGATTCTTAGTATTATATGATTTCTTAATTCTTAAATTAATTGCAGGCTTTTTAGGTGGTAGTTTATGAGTCAAGGTGTGAGATGGTATATTATCCAAACTTACTCTGGCTATGAAAATGCTGTAAAAAAGGATTTAGAACGACGTGTTGAAAGTATGGGCATGGTTGATTATATCTTTCGTATTGTTGTACCAGAAGAAAAAGTTATTGAAAAAAACGCTAAAGGCGAAGATAAAGAAAAAATTAAACAATTATTTCCAGGTTACATTTTTGTTGAAATGCTTGTTACAGATGAATCATGGTTTGTTGTTAGAAATACCCCACAAGTTACAGGCTTCTTAGGTTCCTCAGGCGGTGGAGCAAAGCCAGTTCCGCTTGCTCCAGATGAAATCAATCAAATTCTTCTTAAAATTGGTGTAATGAATAAACCAACATTTAATCATTTAATTGGTAAATTAGTAGAAGTTACTAGTGGTTCATGGGAAGGTTTAAAAGGGACAGTATCTGCTATTGATAATGATCAAGAAAAAGTCATTGTTGATTTAGATTTATTTGGTCGTTCTACACCAACTGAAATTGACGCTACTGAAGTTAAAGAAATAATTTAATTATTAAAATGAATAACATCAAATCTTTATGATTTGATGTTTTATTATTTTTAAGTAAAAAGTAATATATAGTTAAAAAAAGGTAAAAATTTAAGCAAACTGTTAATATAATTATATTGTAAATGTTATAATGTATGTGAAATTGGAGGTATGAATATATGAAAATAGAAATATGGTCGGATTTTGGTTGTCCTTTTTGTTATATTGGGAAAACCAGATTTGAAGAAGCATTAAATCAATTTGAAAATAAAAATGAAGTTGAAGTTGTATATAAAGCTTATCAACTAAACCCACAGGCACCAAAAGAGATGAAAGGCAATTCTGTCGAAGCATTTGCACAAGGTCATGGTATGACAACAGCACAAGCAAAAGAACGTTTTAATATGTTTGCTCAAAATGCACAAACTGTTGGTTTAACATATAATTACGATATTATTCAAATGACAAATACATTTGATGCACATCGGTTAGCTAAATGGTCAAATCAATTTGGGTTAGAACCTAGTTTAACATCAAGATTAATGAAAGCTTATTTTACAGATGGCAAAAATATTGCAAATTATCAAACATTAGTTGAACTTGCAAAAGAAATAGGATTAGATGCTAATCAAGCACAAAAAGTATTAGAAGAAAATCAATTTGCAGATCAAGTAAATGCTGAAGTAGCAGAAGCGCGTCAAGTAGGCGTTCAAGGTGTTCCATTTTTTGTTATTAATAGAAAATATGGTATCTCAGGGGCACAAGAAACTCAATATTTTTTACAAGCATTAAGACAAATATTTCAAGAAGAAAAGCCATTACAAAAACTTAAAGCTAATAAAGCTGGAAGTTGTCAAGAAGATGAATGTACACGTTAACTTAAATGCTGTTTATAACGGCATTTTTTAATATAAACAAGGTTTAGATGTATATTGAAAAAAATTATGTATAATGAAAGCAAAAAGGGGAAACTTATGAGATTATTAGGTAATATTATTTGGTTTATTTTTGGTGGATTTTTAGCAGCACTAGTATGGTATATTTTTGGTATATTATTATATGTTACAATTATTGGAATTCCTTTTGGAAATCAAGCCTTTAAACTTGCTAAACTTGTAATGTTTCCATTTGGAAAAAATGTAGAAACAAACGTTTCAAAACATCCGATTGTAAATATTTTATGGGCCATATTTTTTGGTTGGGAAATGGCTCTTGGTTATTTAACAACAGGTGTTATCTATTGTGCAACAATTATTGGGATTCCTTTTGGAATTCAATGGTTTAAATTAGCCGTTTTAGCATTTTTACCTTTTGATGCTAAAGTGAAAAATTAACACTTATTAAAAGGTTTATAAATATTATAAGGGTTGTGTTTTTTGGATACTAGTCAATATTTTAAAAAATATTATGTTATGGAAACGAATTTTATATAAAAAAATATTTTTATTAGCCGTTTTTCATTGACATTGATATGTCTAAATGATAGAATATATCCGCGTGTGAAAGCACACCATAGTGGAAGAAAGTATTTCGTACCACAAACTTATGTTAAGAAGGAGGTTGTGTTCATGGCAAAAAAAGTTGTTAAAGTAGTTAAATTACAAATCGCTGCCGGAAAAGCTAACCCTGCGCCACCAGTCGGTCCAGCACTTGGTCAAGCACAAGTTAACATTCCAGCATTCTGTTCTCAATTTAATGAAGCGACTAAAGATCAAATGGGTTTTATCGTTCCAGTTATCATTTCAGTTTATGATGATAGAACATTTACATTTGTAACAAAAACCCCACCTGCAAGTGATTTACTTAAGAAAGCAGCAAATATTAAATCAGGATCTAGTAACTCGAAAAAAACTAAAGTTGCTACAATCACTAAAGCTCAATTAAGAGAAATTGCAGAAAAGAAAATGCCCGATTTAAATGCGTTTACTGTAGAAGCAGCAATGAAAGTTGTTGAAGGTACTGCACGTAATATGGGTATTGTAGTAGAAGAATAATTTAGATGATATCTATCTAAATTGTGGGAGGATATCCCGCTAGACCACATTTTAGGAGGAAGAAATATGAAAAGAGGAAAGAAATACCTTGAAGCAGCTAAGTTAGTTGATAAATTACACAAGTATACACTTGATGAAGCAACTGAACTAGTGAAGAAAACCTCATTTGTAAAGTTTGACGCGACTGTTGAAGCAGCGTTCCGTTTAAATCTTGATCCAAGAAAAGCAGAACAAAATTTAAGAGGCGCTATCGTTTTACCTCATGGTACTGGTAAGGTTTCTAGAGTTATAGTAATCGCACAAGGTGATAAAGCAAAAGAAGCTGAAGCAGCTGGAGCTGATTATGTCGGAGATACTGAATTAATCCAAAAGATTTCTGAAGGATGGTTCGAATTTGATGTTATAGTCGCTACACCAAACATGATGGGTCAATTAGGTAAACTAGGACGTATCTTAGGACCTAAAGGCTTAATGCCAAACCCTAAAACTGGTACTGTAACTATGGACATTGAAAAAGCTGTTCATGAAATTAAAAACGGTAAAATCGAATATAGAGTTGACAAGGTTGGAAATATTCATGCACCAATTGGTCGTGTATCATTTACGGCTAATCAAATAGCTGAAAATGTTACAACATTATATCAACAACTTATTCGTATCAAACCACAAACTGTAAAAGGTACGTATATTGAAAACATCACGTTGACATCTAGTATGGCACCTGGTGTAAAAGTTGACGAAGATTCTATTAAGAATCGTTAGTTAACAGTTAATTTTAAATAAAAAATAAATCGATTCCAAAGACAGTAGGTGCCAAGTGCTTAATTTCCTACCGAGGCGAATACATTAAAAAATTCTCTCTTTTGTCTTTGGTATAAAAGAGAGAATTTATTTTAAAAAAGGAGGCACTTTATGCAAAAAGCAAGTATGAGCAAAAAAGTTGAGCAAGTTCAAGATTTACAAAATAAAATTGAACGTGCTGTTACGGTAGTTGCTTTTGATTTTCCGGGGTTAACTGTGGATGAATTCACAAAACTTCGTGGTAAATTAAGAGAAGCTGATTGTGAAGTTGCCGTATACAAAAACAACATTTCAAGAAGAGCATCTGTCGCTGCTGGATATGAAGGTTTAGCTGATGTTTTAGTCGGTCCTAAAGCTTTGGCGATGAGTTTTTCCGATGTTGTTGCACCTGCAAAAATTATTTATGAATTTGCAAAAAACAACGATAAAGTTGTAATGCAAGCAGGTATTGTTGAAGGTAAAATTGCAGACATAGTATTATTGAATCAATTAGCTACATTGCCATCAAGAGAAACATTATTAACAATGTTAGCAGTAGGTATGTTAACACCAATTAAAGAATTAGCAATTGGTCTTAATATGATTAGTGAAGAAGCATAATTAGGAGGAAATTAAAAATGGCTAAATTAACAAAAGCAGATTTTATTGCAGCTTTAAAAGAAATGACTTTATTAGAAATTAAAGACCTAGTAGATGGTCTAAAGGAAGAATTTGGTATTGATCCATCTGCAGTTGCAGTTGCAGGTCCTGCCGCAGCAGCAGTAGCTGAAGAAGAACAAACAGAATTTGATGTTATATTAAAAACTTTTGGTATGAACAAAATTGCTGTTATTAAAGTTGTACGTGAAGTTACAGGTTTAGGATTAGCTGATGCTAAAACTTTAACTGAAACACCAAATGCAATGGTTAAAGAAAAAATATCTAAGGAAGATGCAGAAGCACTTAAGACTAAATTACAAGATGCTGGTGCAACTGTTGAAGTTAAATAATTATTAAAATTTAGTGCAGCAAACCTGAGAAAAACTCTCGGGTTTTTTCGCTGTAATCTAGGAGTTTCATGAGTCACTATTTTATAAATGATGAAAAATTAAATCATGAGATCCAAGAGATCATATTAAGCATTGGAAAACATGTCATACATTTAGACACGGACCGGGGCGTTTTTAGTCGTAATCAACTTGATATAGGCACACAAATTTTATTAGAAAATATTGATTTTTCATTATCATATCAAACAATTATTGATATGGGTTGTGGATATGGTCCAATAGGTATTTATGCCGCTAAAATGTGTCCAAATGCTAATGTAATTATGGCAGATGTTAATGAAAGAGCTGTCTTTTTAGCATCGTCAAATATCGAAAAAAATCATGTTAAAAATGCATTAACAAAGGTTAGTTTTTTGTTTGATCAAGTCAAAGAAAAGGCTGATTTAATTATTACAAATCCACCAATAAGAGCCGGAAAACAAATTGTTTTCTCGCTATATGAACAAGCATATGAAAACTTAAATCAAGGTGGATTATTTTATATTGTTATACAAAAGAAGCAAGGTGCTCCTTCTTCAGTAAAAAAACTTGAAGAGACTTTTAAAAATTGTACAATTGTGACAAAAGTTAAAGGTTATTGGGTGCTTTTAGCTAAAAAATAAAAAAAATATTGACTATTTACAATGCATATGATATTATTGTTAAATGCATAAGAATGTATTTATATATAAATATATATATAAAATTGTATATCTACAAATGCGATAGGAGAGTGGATTATGGGATATAAAATCGTCAAGTATGGTAAAAAAGCAGAACGCAGAAATTTTTCTAGAATGCGTTATGATATTGACTTGCCAGACCTCATTGAAATTCAAACAAAATCATTCAATTGGTTTATTGAGGAAGGTATTAAAGAATTGCTCGATGATATATCACCGATCGAAGGCCACAATGGTGATTTAAAGCTATATTTTGAAGAACATTATTTATCTGAACCTAAATTTAACATTCAACAATCTAAATTGCGTGATTTAAATTATTCTAAGCAATTATCAGCTAGAGTTAAGTTAGAAAATGCGATTACAGGTGAAGTTAGAGAAAATGTAGTGTTAATGTGCGAAATCCCTTTTATGACTCCATCAGGGACTTTTGTTATTAATGGCGCTGAACGTGTTGTTGTATCACAAATTATTCGTTCTTCAGGTGCTTATTTTACAAGCGAATTGGACAAAAAATTAAATCGTATTAAATTTTCTGCTCAAGTAATTCCAACAAGAGGTGCATGGTTAGAATATGAACTTGGTTCAAAAGATATCATGTATGCTAAGTTAGATCGTTCTAAAAAAGTACCGATGACAACCATGATGCGTGCATTAGGTTTTCAAAAGAAAAAAGATATTTATGATGTTTTTGGAAAATCTAAGTTTATTGATGCAACATTTGAAAAAGATGATACCAAAAATCCAGATGATGCAATCGTTGATTTATATTCAAAATTAAGACAAGGCGAAAAAGTTCCAGTTGATGCTGCAAGGGACTTTATTCGTATGCGTTTATTTGACACACGCCGCTATGATTTAGCTGCTGTAGGTCGTTATAAATTTAATAAAAAATTAGACGTTTTAACACGTATTGAAGGACAATATACTGCAAATGATATTATTGATCCAACAACAGGTGAAGTTTTAGTTAGCGAAAAAACTAAAATTACAAAAGATATTATTAATCTTCTTAAAAATCATCGTGATGCACTTCGTACCGAAGTTATTACAAAAGAAGATTCATTACAAAACGAAACAACTGATGAAATTCTCGCAACTTATTTACCAGATGGTGGCGATGCTTTATATTTAAAAGATAATATTATCAACTTACGTACAGGCGAAGTTCTCGTTGTTAAAAATTCTGAAATAAATGAAGAAGTATTTTCAATTTTAAGAAAAAATAGACAAGCATTAGATGAAAAAGTAATTAAATATTTCTTCAGTGCTAAAGATATTTATGAAAAAGAAGTTGAACGTACTGGCGTTATTGTTGAAATGATTGCAGTTACAGTCAAAGATATTGAAACTGATCGTATCTATCCAGTTAATGTTTTAGGTAATGATCAAAGAGAATCTAGAGAATATATAACTTTATCAGATGTGGTTGCTTCAATGAGTTATTATTTAAACTTATATGATGGTTTAGGAAGTACAGATGATATTGACCATTTAGGTAATCGTCGTTTAAGACTTATTGGCGAATTATTGAAAAATCAATTTAGAATTGGTATTGCAAGAGCTGAAAAGAATATTAAAGACAAAATGTCTACAACAACTTTCCAAGATGCAACACCATCAACTCTTATTAATATGACACCACTTGCTGGTGCAATTAAAACATTCTTTGGTAGTTCACAATTATCACAATTTATGGATCAAATTAATCCACTTGCTGAATTAACACAAAAACGTAGAGTTTCAGCATTAGGTACCGGAGGTCTTGCTAGAGATCGTGCTGGTGTTGAAGTCCGTGACGTTCATAACTCGCATTATGGTAGAATTTGTCCAATTGAAACACCAGAAGGTCCTTCAATTGGTTTAATTAGTTCACTTGCTACTTATGGTAAAGTTGATAAATATGGCTTTATTCAAACACCATATTTAATTGTTGATCGTTCTTCAGGAACACCTGTTGTTACAGAACAATATAAATATTTAACAGCTGATGAAGAATACGACGAAGTTATTGCTTCTGCAGCAACTCCATTAAGAGAAGATGGCACTATTGAAGATGAAAAAATCATTGGTCGTCATCGTGGTGAAACATCAATGTTTGATATGGATGAAGTTACTTTTATGGACGTTTCTCCAAAGCAAATTGTTTCAGTTGCAACATCAACAATTCCATTCTTGGAACATGATGATGCATCACGTGCATTAATGGGCGCAAACATGCAACGTCAAGCTGTACCATTATTAAAAACAGATTCTCCAATTGTTGGTACAGGTATTGAATACCGTGCTGCTAAAGATTCAGGATCTACTGTGGTTTCAGATATTGAAGGTTTTGTTACATATACTGATGGTACAAAAATTATTATTACACCAAAACCTGAAGAAAAAGTTGTTGTTGGAAATGAAATATTATATGATTCTAACAAACCATTTGATTTTGAAAGTGCACGCGCTTTAGAATCATATGGCATGGGTAGTAGCAAAACATTCCCATTAATTAATTTCTTTAGATCAAATCAAGATACACTTGTCCTTCAAAAACCTATTGTTGGTGAAGGTGAGTATGTTGAAGTAGGCGATATCATTGCTGATGGTCCTTCAACAGACAAAGGTGAATTAGCATTAGGACGTAATGTTACAGTTGCGTTTATGACATGGGAAGGTTACAACTATGAAGATGCTGTCATCATGTGTGAAGATTTAGTTAAAAATGATGTTTATACATCAATTCACATTGATGAATATGAAATAGAAACAAGAGAATTAAAAACTGGATCTGGTCGTGAAGAAATTACACGTGAAGTTCCAAATGCCGGTTATGAAGCTTTAAAAAATCTTGATGAACGCGGTATTGTTGTTCCAGGTTCTGAAGTTAAAGAAGGCGACATTTTAGTTGGTAAAATAACACCTAAAGGTGTATTTGAACCAAGTCCATCTGAAAAATTAATTCATGCGGTTATTGGTGAAAAATCAAGAGAATACCGCGATTCATCACTTAAAGTTCCACATGGTGGTGGCGGGGTTGTTCAATCTATTCAATACTTTTCTAAAAAGAATGGTGATGTTTTACCTTCAGGGGTTAATGAATCTATTAGAGTTTATGTGGCTAAAAAACGTAAAATTTCTGAAGGCGATAAAATGGCTGGACGTCATGGTAATAAAGGTGTAATCTCTAAAATCTTACCAAGAGAAGATATGCCTTATATGGCTGATGGTACGCCAGTAGATATTATGTTAAACCCACTAGGGGTTCCATCTCGTATGAACATTGGACAAATTCTAGAAATTCATTTAGGTATGGCTGCTAAAAAACTAGGTATTAAAGTTGCAACACCAGTATTTGATGGTGTTGATGATAGTGACTTAATAGCAATCATGGCTGAAGCTGGATTAGATCCAGATGGAAAAACAACATTATATGATGGTCGTACAGGTGTTCCTTATGAAAATAGAATTTCAGTAGGGGTTATGTACATGATTAAATTATCGCACATGGTTGACGATAAACTTCATGCAAGATCTGTTGGACCTTATACATTAGTTACACAACAACCAATGGGTGGTAAAGCTCAAAATGGTGGTCAACGTTTCGGAGAAATGGAAGTTTGGGCACTTTATGCATATGGTGCTGCACATACATTACAAGAAATGTTAACAGTTAAATCTGATGATATGCTTGGAAGAAATAAAGTATATAGTGCAATTACACATGGTAAAGCTATTCCAGAAGCTGGTATTCCAGAATCATTTAGAGTATTAACAAAAGAATTACAGGCATTAGGATTATATGTAGAATTAATTGATGCTGAGACTGGTGAAAATGAAACTGAAAAATCATTAGTCGATCAATATGCAAGTAAATACAATAAAGGAGGGTTTCGTTCATGACAAAAGAAAAATTAACATTACGTGTTGAATCTTTGAAGTTATCCGAAGACGCATTAAACCAATTGAAACTCTCAGGTATTGATCAATTAGAAGATTTTAATACATTTAATTTAAAAGAATTACAAATGCTATTATCAAATAGCTTTGATGAAATTAAAAGTGTATTAAGACGTTATGCATTACCTAGACCTTTAGAAAACTTAAATTTAAATCATGAAATCATTGAAATTTTAAATCAACATGGTATTCATGATTTGGTTGAATTTATTGAATTTGACCGTCATCGTTTATATCATTTATTTGAAGATGATGAAATTTTAAGAAATGATGTCAATCAAGTATTAGAATTTTATGGTTTTGATGCTTTAAAAGAACATACAAATGAAGAACAAGAAAATGTCGAAGTTGAAACAGCATCAATTGAATTACCAGCTGATGTTGAAAATGCTTTAGATATGGACTTATCTGGTCGTATTCATCGTGAAGTTAAAGCTGCAAGAAAAGGCTATGGTAGCCGTACATTCTCACATTTTAAAATTCGTTTAGCATCACCTGATGAAATTAGACAATGGTCATATGGTGAAGTCAAAACACATGAAACTATCAATTATCGCACATCTAAACCTGAAATTGGTGGATTATTTTGTGAAAGAATTTTTGGACCAACAAGAGATTATCAATGTGCTTGTGGTAAAAAACAAAGTGGTAATAAAGGCCAAATCTGTCAAAAATGTGGTATTGAAATTACTGAGTCAAAAGTTCGTAGAGAACGTATGGGACATATTGAACTTGAAGCCCCAGTTGTTCATACATGGTATTTAAAAAATTCACCTTCTAGACTTGCAATTCTTTTAGGTATTAAAGCAAAAGCATTAGAAGAAGTTGTATATCATGCATCTTACATTGTTACAGATCCAGGGACTGCTCCACTTGCTAAAAAACAAATTTTATCTGAACAAGATTATTCAATGTTAAGTGAAAAATATTATAACAAGTTTACAGCCTTAACAGGTGCTGAAGCTGTTAAAAAATTATTACAAGAACTTAACTTAGATAAAGAAGTAACAAGTTTACGTAAAAAATTAAAAACTTCATCTAAACAAAAACGTGATCATATCATTAAACGTTTAGAAGTTGTTGAAGCATTTAATAATTCTGATAACAAACCAGAATGGATGGTTATGGATGTTATTCCAGTCATTCCACCAGATTTAAGACCTATGGTTGCACTTGATGGTGGTCGTTTTGCAACAACAGACTTAAATGACTTATACCGTCGTATATTAAATCGTAATAATCGTTTAAAGAAACAAAAAGAACAAAATGCACCTCGCTTAATTACTAAAAACGAAAAACGTATGTTACAAGAAGCTGTAGATGCTTTATTTGATAATGCAAAACGTGGTAAAAAAGCAGCTGTTGAAAGAAATAGACATTTAAAATCATTATCTGATATGTTACGTGGTAAACAAGGTCGCTTTAGACAAAACTTACTAGGTAAACGTGTGGATTATTCAGGACGTTCAGTTATTATTGTTGGACCAGATTTACAAATGTATCAATGTGGTATTCCTAGAGAAATGGCAATTACATTATTTAAACCATTTGTTTTAAGAGAATTACAAAAAGTATCAGGCAATGAAGCTACAGCAAAGAAAAACGCAAATGCAAAATATGAAAAAATGGATGATGATGTTTGGGCAGCTTTAGAAAAAGTTGTAAAAGAACATCCAATCTTATTAAATCGTGCACCAACACTTCATAGATTAGGTATTCAAGCATTTGAACCTAAACTTATTGATGGTAAAGCTATTCGTCTTCACCCACTTGTTACACCAGCGTTTAACGCGGATTTTGATGGTGACCAAATGGCTGTCCATTTACCTTTATCAAATGAAGCACAAGCAGAAGCAAGACTTTTAATGTTGGCATCTAATAACATTTTAAATCCAAAAGATGGTAAACCAGTTGTTACGCCATCACAAGATATGGTTTTAGGTAATTATTATTTAACAATTGAAGAAAAACGGGAACGTCAATTTTATGGTTACCGTGCTGAAGAAAGACTAGCTGAACATTTAAATAAAAACAGAAATGAAGGACATTTCTTCTTTAGTTTTATTGAAGCTGAACTTGCTTATGAACATGGTGAAATTGGATTGCATACAAGAATAGTAGTCGATCCTAATAGTATTAATCAAGTATTTACTGAATCACAAAAAAATATGTATTTAGCAACAACTTTTGGTAAACTTGTATTTAATAGAATTTTACCTGAATCATTTCCATATTTAAATGAACCAACAGTTATAAACTTAGAACATCAAACACCTGATAAATACTTTATGCCTAAAGGTATGAATCCAAAAGACTTTTTGGAAAAATTAGAAGTACCTTCACCATTTAAGAAAAAATTCTTATCTCAAATTATTGCACAAGTATTTAAACAATTACATATTTCTGAAACATCAAAGATGCTTGATAGACTTAAAGATTTAGGATTTAAATACTCAACAGTTTCAGGTATTACCGTATCATTTGCTGATATTAATGTTTATTCAGGTAAACATGCAAGAATTGAACAAGCAAATGCCAAAATTAATCTAATTAATCAATGGTATGATGAAGGTTGGCTAACTGATACTGAACGTAAAAATCACGTCATTAAAGAATGGCAAGTAGCACGTGATGATATTCAAGTTGGCTTAATGGCTGAATTTGATAAGGATAACAACATTTATATGATGAGTGATTCTGGAGCACGTGGTAATGCCTCAAACTTCTCACAACTTGCAGGTATGCGTGGACTTATGAATAACCCTAAAGGGGAAATTATTGAAGTTCCCGTACAAGCATCATTTAGAGAAGGGCTTACCGTATCTGAATTCTTTATTTCAACCCATGGTGCCAGAAAAGGTTCTACCGATACAGCATTAAAAACTGCTGAATCAGGATATTTAACAAGAAGACTTGTCGATGTTTCTCAAGATGTTATTGTTGTTGAAGAAGACTGCGGTACTGAACGCGGTATTATGATGAGATCAATTATTGAAGATGGTACAAAAGAAATCGTACCTTTATATGATAGAATTGTTGGACGTTTCGCATCTAAAGATGTCGTAAATTCAAAAACTAAAGAAGTATATGCAAAACGTAATGATTTAATCACTGAAGAAATGGGTGCTAAGATTATTGCAGCAGGCATTACTGAAGTAGAAATAAGAAGTAATTTAACATGTAACTCCGAAAATGGCGTATGTGCGAAATGCTATGGTAGAAACTTAGCAACAAACACAAGAGTTGAAGTTGGTGAAGCAGTTGGGGTTGTCGCTGCACAATCTATTGGTGAACCAGGTACTCAGTTAACAATGAGAACATTCCATACAGGTGGTGTTGCTTCAGCATCAGATATCACGCAAGGTCTTCCTCGTATTCAAGAACTTTTTGAATCAAGAAACCCTAAAGGGAAAGCGGTATTAACAGAAGTTGATGGTAAAGTTAAAGCTGTCGATCGCCAACGTGGTGGATTATCTGTTGTTACAATTTTAGATAATGCTGAAAAAGAATTTAAATATACTATTGATGCACATGTTGAATCTCTTGTAAGAAAAGGTTCATTAGTTAAAGCAGGACAAAGATTAACTATGGGTTCAATTAATCCTAAAGAATTGTTAAGAATTGTATCTGTTGAAGCTGCACAAACTTATATATTAGAAGAAGTTCAAAAAGTTTATCGTGCACAAGGTGTTGAAATTTCAGATAAGCATATTGAATTAATTATTAGACAAATGTTAAGACGCATTACCATTATTAATGAAGGAGAAACAGAATTACTTCCAGGTACTGAAGTTTCAGTTTCAGAATTCAAGCGTCAAAATATGAAAGCATTTAAAGCAGGTAAACGCCCAGCAGTTGGTCGCCCAATCTTGTTAGGTATTACAAGAGCATCATTAAGAAGTGATTCATTCTTATCAGCTGCATCATTCCAAGAAACAACAAGAATTTTAACGGATGCTGCTATTCGTGGTAAAGTCGATGAATTACATGGCTTAAAAGAAAATGTTATTATTGGTGGATTAATTCCAGCCGGTACTGGTATTTTAAGAGATTCTAGTTTTAACTATGATCGTTCAAACACATATAGTGAAGAAGACGATTCAATGGAAGATTACGGATTCTAAAATAAAAGGTATGCAGGATTTAAAATGTACCCTATAAAACGGACTATCCTAAAAAAAGGATACTCTAATTTTATAGGGTTTTTTTATTGGTATAATATAAATAAAGGAAGGATGATTATATGGGCATACATTATTTTACAGAAACACAAGTCAAGCAACTAGAAAGCAATCCAAATGTAAAAAGAGTCTCGAGAAAATCTAT
>JBAYAP010000003.1:0-29416 GCA_041669715.1 Acholeplasmataceae bacterium | reverse complement strand
TAGAAGTAAATACAAGTTATATAAAGCATTTAAAAGGATGTAAAATACAATTGTTTAAATATTTTTAATGGATGATACCGAAAAGAGGCAACACCATGTCAAATTCATTTAAAGATTTTAACTTAAATCCTAATTTATATAAATCACTTGATGTACTTAATTATAATGTTCCCACACCGATTCAATCACTTGTTATACCTGCTTTGCTAAACCATAAGGATCTAGTCATTAAATCGAAGACCGGAAGTGGGAAAACGGCAGCTTTTTCAATACCCATTATTCAAAATATCGAATGGGATAAACGAGAACCTCAAGTTTTAGTTTTAACACCAACAAGAGAATTAGCAATTCAAATTAAAGAAGATATGTTTAATATTGGAAGATTTTCAAGAATTAAAGTTGAAGCTGTTTATGGTAAATCTTCATATGAAAGCCAAGCCAAACAACTCAAACAAAGAACACATGTCATTGTTTCAACACCAGGCAGATTAATTGATCACATAACTAATAAAACCGTTGATTTAAGCCATATATCAGCTTTAGTCATTGATGAAGCTGATGAACTATTACGAATGGGGTTTATTGATGAAGTAGAACGAATCATTCATTTTTTACCGCGTCATCGATTAACTGTCCTTCTTTCAGCAACGATGCCAACAGATATAGAAAAATTATCTAATCTATATATGAATAATCCGGAACTTATTGTTATTGAAGATAATGAACTAACGGAAAATAAACTTACACAATACTATTATGAAGTTGAACAAAAAGATAAATTGAAACTTATAGATGATGTTTTAATAACTCAAAATCCTAATAGTGCAATGATCTTTTGTAATACAAAACAACCAGTTGATGAAGTCTATGACATGATGAATGAAAAAGCATATTTAGTGCAAAAGATTCATGGTGACATGGAACAAAAAGATAGAGTAAAAGTTATGAATGATTTTAAGCATGGCATGTTTAGATATTTAGTTGCTACAGATGTTGCTGCAAGGGGTTTAGATATAGATGCTGTCTCATTGATTGTTAATTATGATATACCTTATCATGCAGAAAGTTATGTGCATCGGATTGGAAGAAGTGCTAGAGCTGGAAAAGAAGGTCTTGCAATATCTTTTATTTCAAATAGAGAATCTAATTTTTTAGATCAAATTAAAACTTATACAAATCAAGATATTAATTTACTTGAAAAACCAACTAAAGAAGTCATCAATCAAGCAATTAAAGTGTTTCAAGATAGACAAACATCAGATGTAGTTATTAAGATGGGTAAGGGTTTTGAGTTTAAAGAAGAAATTATGAAGATTCATATCAATGCAGGAAAAAAGACTAAAATGAGAGCATCGGATATTGTAGGTACCATTTGTGCAATTCCTGGGTTAACAGCAAAAGATATTGGTGTTATCACACTCTTAGATATATCAACATTTGTTGAAATACTTAATAAAAAAGGCGAACTAGTTTTTCAAACACTTCAGACAATGCCAATTAAAGGTCGTTTGCGTGTTGTGAGTAAAGCAAACAAAACAAAATATGCACTTGCATATGAAGCAAATAAAACAAATGAATAACTGAAATTAAATGATAAGCCCATCTTTAAGTAAGATGGGCTTATTTTTTAAATAAAAAGTATTTTAGAATATTGTAATTGAATATGTTAATTATGAAGCAATATTATATTCAATAGAAAAATTTAAAAGTAAATTTAATGAGCTTTTGTTATTTGATCTACAAGTAGAAAACAAAACTATCTATGAAATTGATTTAATAAATTTTTAAAATATCCTTAGTCTCTTTTTTAGTAATATTTGGTAGTTTATAGTTTTTTGATCCTTTACCGACAACTAAAATAAGATAAGGTTTTTCATTTTTTGGTCTTTTTAAAATATCACTTAAAAATGCATTTGGAGAAGGCGTATAGGTTAGAATGTCTAATTCTAAATCTGTTAAAATAGATATTAACATACCAGTAGCAATGCCTACGGATATATCTGGATAATAAACTTTTGTTATATTGTTGTTTTGATCATATTGATAAAGGTGTTTAAATATAACAATTAAATAAGGCGCTTCTTCAAGAAAAGATTTATTTGTATCGACCATAAGATGATTTAAATCAGATTGCCATTCTTCGGATATTTTCTTATAAAATGTTGTTTCTATTTTTTCAGCTGCATCACGAATTTCTTTTTTAATTTTTGGATCTTTAATTATACAAAATGTCCAAGGTTGTTTATTTGCTCCATTGGGCGCATATTTAGTAGCATCTATAGCGTCTATGAGGATTTGGATATCAAAGGTTTCAGGTTCAAATTCACGGTATGAACGACGTTGTTTTAGTTTATCGATTAATGACATAGTTTCCACCACTAGGTTTTATGTTTTGTAATTGATTATTTAAATATTGACTATATTATATCACAATGATTCAAATGAATTTTTTCATGATAAGTTTTATTATGAGCTAGTTAAGTATAATAAGATATATATGAATAAAGGACAGAATGTTATATATTTTTTATTAATAATAAATAATAGCTAGTAAATAATAAAGCGAGTATAATAGTATTTGGAATTATTTTGGAAAAAACTAACAAATTATATTCAAACTCTAGACAATGCAGATGCTATTTTTAATGATATAGAAAAATTAGAAAAACAAAATGTTGTTATTAAGAGTGTGTGTGATTATAATCGATATTTTAGTTCTAGAGTTTTAGATGATGAAAATTGTTTTGATGGTATTCGTTTAGAAAAAGCTGTTAGTCATTTTAATCAGACTTCTTTGGCAACAGAAATTAAAAAAATTGGTGAAAAATATAGAATTGAAACACCAAGTCATTGGATTAAAGAAGACCTTCAAACTCGCTTAAGACAAGGTTTGAAAGCAAAACATGAACTTACTCCTGAGTTAAGTGAAAAAATTAATAATATTAGTATTAGAGAGTTAAAAGGTTTATTAGTAAAAAACAATATGAATTCAAAAATGCACATTACAAAAGAAGATTTAATTGAAATTATTATTAAGAGTGTAGATAAAAATAAAGTTTCAGAAGTTTCAAAGTTTGAAGATATTGATAATGAAGATATTGTGGTTGAAACAAAACCAAGCAAGGACGAGGTGAAAATATTTATGCCAGAAGACAAAAAAGAAAAAGAAGTTGTTGATAATATGGATTATAGAGAATTATTAAAAACAATTATTGCAAACTAAGAAGTTTTAATTAGACAAAATAATAATATAATGGATAATAAACATAGTTCAAAAGAATTTAAATTAACTAAAGTATTTAATATTATTGTAATTATTTTAATAATTATAGTAGCATTAATTTGGATTTTTTATGGCATTGACACATTATTTTAAAATAATGTATATTTAATTAAATATTAAAAAGTATCATAACTAAAAATATAAATATCCTTTGGTTTAAAAAGGGGTTTTTATATGTGGGTTTTTATTTAATTTTAGCAAGAGATTTAAAATTAACAATAAAGCAGTATACCGATTGGGCATACTGCTTTATATTTTTTACTAATTATTTTTTTATTACATTATTCTGTTTCAATGGTTATTTCATAAAATGCTGTGTTTTCACGCCATGTTCTAAAACCAGTTATATTATCTAAACTAGTTGAATCAAATAATGTGCTGATAAAATCATATGAAAATAAATATTCATCATCAATATATACCATAACTCTTTTTTGGCCAGTTTCAGCATTAAGGACACTTACATCAAGTTTTACAGTATGTTCGTTTTCCCACCAAACGTTTGTACTATCTTTAGTGCCGGTTGTACTTAATTCTCCATTAGCATCAAAATAAACACTATATCGTAAAACTGGAGCTTGTTCGGCACCATTTATTCTAGGCCGTATAATAAGTTCTCCTGCAGAATACCCTTGATCATATTGAAATATCCAGCCGTTATCTGATTGTGATGTTGAGTCAGTGGCATATGTATCAAATAAGACACCAAACCCTCCATTGACAGTAGCGGATAGTAATTGAGCACGAACACTTATTGTATAAGATTCTAAGGGATTTGGAATATATATGACGCCATAACTTGATTGTAAAGAAGATCCTGTATTAGTAAAACTACCAACAACAACTGATGATCCGTCATCTATTAGATCTTGTAAAATTGAGGATTCTTCAAAATTATAATGAGCTGTTATTATTGTCCATGTTCCAACACAAACATCAGATGTGTTTACAGCAGCATTAGAAGTGACTTCGGAAGCCCAATAGGCATATGTAGTTTTTATACTTAAAGATAATAATAACATTAAAACAACAATAATTATTTTTCTATTCATATACCCATCCTTCCCTTTTAATAAAAAAAGCCGTTGCATATTTGCAACTGGCTGCCTTTTAAAGGTCCTTTAGCTTTGCGTCACCAAATAGCTTTGGTTTTGCCTATCTACGCTCATTTTATCACATTTTAAGATGGTGTCAACAAGTTTTAAAATTAATTGATACATCACATAATTTAAAGTAAATAATGAGGGTTAAAAAAACGTTTATTGTTGAAAAGTAAATTTTTAAAAGGTATAGTAAAATTTTTATCATTTAAGGTTGATAAATCATCATTTATTATAGAGATTATTAATTTTATTTAATATAAAAAATTGTTGCTGCAAATTTAATGGAATTGTAAAAAAATTTAAATTTTTAAAAATGCCTAAGGTAAAGGTATTTATCATGTAAATATCATTGTTCTCAATTGAAAAAATATAAATAATTTTGATGTTAGATAATTTCTTATATAAATCATTTATGATTTTAAGCTGTGTGATTTTTAATTAATAAAATGTTAAATCACTTGATCTATATGATTAATATAAGTGTTGCTATTTCTATGCTGAATAGGCTTTTAAAAGCTTTGGTATCTATTTTTATAATTTTTTGGGGATTTATTAGTAATTGGTATTATGAAACAACATTTAATGTATATTATTGTATAAATTAAACAATGAAGTAAACACAAACATAGATTATAATGGAAGTATAAGAGGTGAAAAAAATGATTATATTAAAAAATGCGTATTTAGTTCATGAAGGGAAGACTGTAAATTTATTGTTGGATCAACATAAGGTTAGAATATTAAATGAGGATTTAGATGCATTTAAACAAACTGATATTATTGATTTGGAAGGGAAAATGGTTTTAAAAGGATTTGCAGATACACATATGCATTTAGATAAAGCACTTATCGGAGATAAAGTGATTAATCAAAGCGGAACACTAGAAGAGGCAATTAATATCATGAGTACATATAAGCCATCAATGAGTGACGCGGATATATATAATCGTATGAAAAAAGTTATAGATATGGCATATGAAAATGGCACACGGTTTCTTAGAACTAATATTGATATAGATGATGGTATTAAACTTAGAAGTTTAAAAATGATTCATAAATTAAGAGATGAATATAAAAACAAAATGATTATAGAAAGTATTGCGTTTCCTCAAGATGGTTTTTTAGATAATGAAGAGAACTTTAGATATTTAGAACAAGCGCTAAAAGAAGGAGCTAATGTTCTTGGGGCTATTCCAGCGTTTGATTCAGATCCTAGACTACATTTAAAAAGATTAATGGAACTGGCTAAAAAGTACGATGTAGATTTAGATGCACATATTGATGAAACTGATGATCCTGATACATTAACAATAAAAGATCTTATTGATCTAACGAAAATTTATGGGTACCAAGGTAGAGTTACTGCTGCACATTGTTGTTCATTAGCCAGCAATGATAAAGAAGTTGTAGATGAAATTTTAAAAGATGCAAAATCTGTAGAATTAAATATTGTTCCACTTCCAAGTACAAATCTTCATTTGCAAGGAAAAGGTGACAAAAAGAATGTAAGAAGAGGAATTGCTCCAATCAAAAATATAGTATATGGTCATGGCATTAATATGGCCATTGGGTCTGATAATGTCAGAGATCCGTTTAATTGTTTTGGAAATGCAAAACCTTTGCAATCTGCACTTATTGCAGCACACGGAGCTCAAATGGATTCTGCTCAAGATTTTAATGTTTTATTTGATGCTATTAGTAAAAACGGAATGAAGTTAATGCATTATGATTACCATATTGAAAATTCAAAATTTTTAATAGTTATTGATGCTAAAACACCAAGAGATGCAATCATTTCTGTCTCACCAATCTATGGGTATTTTGAAAATAACAAATTTATAACTAAATAAAAAAAAGGGTACACATTAATAACAATACCCTTTTTTCTTAGTCATCATTTAAATCTTCTAGTAAATTTATTTGAACGTATAAAGCAAGATAAAAATCAAAAAAGTGGCTTTTAATATTGTTTATTCTATAGCCTAGTTTTTCTATGACTGATAATCTATATCTTAGTGAATTTGGATGAATGAATAGAGCTTCAGCTGTTTTTTTTATAGAAAATCTACATTGAATATATTTATAGGCTGTATTGATTAAAGGTAGATTTGTTTTTTTTTCATAACTTAGTAATCGTCCAATGATTGCTGTAGAAAATGAACTAAGTTCTTGATAATTAAGTGATTTTAAAAGATTAATAAGTCTTACATGGTTTTCATTGAAAACAGATAAATCTATATTTTTTTTATCAGTATTGGTGACTGTTTTTGAAAGAATTGCAAATACTTTAGGAATTTCATGAGCCTGTGTAATGGGATTTGAATAAGCAAGTTTAATTTTTGTATCTGGAATTTCCAATATTAATTTATCATATAATTCTTCAACAAGTTCTAAAATATTTGAATCATAGGATGTATTAATTACAAACAAGATTAAATCGTCTACAACAATATATTTTGATGTTTTACAAGTTGTTTTTAGCAATTCTAATATTAATTCTTGAATTATATAAATTGATTGTTGTAAATTATGTTTGCCTTTAATTGAAAACAGCATTAAGAATAATGGGAATTTAACATCCCAATTATAGAATTTAGAAACTTCTAAAAGTTCTTCATTGGTATTATAGTTTGAAGTTATGTTGCTGACAAATCCCAATAAAAATTGATTTTGGCGCATGAAGTTTTCATTTTTTTTCTGAAAAACAAATATGGCAAGCATTTTATAAATTTCAGCATAGTTATACAATAAATATCGTTTTTCTTCAGTAGTAAGTAAAGCGAGACGATAAATAGTTTGATTATTATATTCAATATTTGTTACATATAAAAGGAAATTTTTGTCTTTAACAAGTGTATTAACAGGATGAGAAAATTTTTCATAATAAAGTTTTATTATTTCATTTGAGTAATAAAGAGTTTTAGAAGTAGGATTATATATTAAAACTTCTAAATCAGATATATCTTTAGCGCTTTCTACAAGAGCTTCTGTTGATGGTTTTGCACTAATGCGATTAAAAAAATTTGCATAAAAAGGAGATGAATGGTTTTCATTATATTCACTACTTTGTATTTCACTTAAAATAGAATTAAAAATAGTTGATAAATTAGCATCATAGTCAATTGTAATTATAGGGAAATTAATAAGATTAGCTTTATCAATTATTTCTTTAGGTATTTCTGTAATATATCTATGCATTTTAACTATAATACCAGAACTATTTTTTTCATCTAATATATCAAGAAGTTGTGTAAATAAAGTTATATTATCTTTAATTGGATATAGGGTAGTTAAAATTAAGGAGTTTTCAATCACATATTTTTCAAATTCAGGGGTTTCTAAAACAGAAACACTTGAAACTAATCGATCTAAACTTGTTTTCCCTGTTAATACTTCATAGGATTCAAGTATATTTATTTCTAAAAGTTGACTTAATTTAATCATAGCAAACACCCTTTTTATTTTATTATATCAAAAAGTAAATAAAAAATAACAGTGATTGTATGAAAATGACATACAAATGGTATTAAAGTTGTTACTTAATTACATATATTTAATGAAAACGCTTTGATATACTTAAAAGGAAGAGTAAGATATAACTTAACTATTGAAAGGAGTTGGTTATTAATATGCAAAAAATAAATGTATTTAAAATTCCTATGTCTGCTCCAGATGATTTGACAGAATTCAAAAATCTAATTGATGAAAAACAAATTGTTGCTAAAGATATTATTGCAGTATTAGGAAAAACTGAAGGTAATGGTTGTGTAAATGATTTTACCAGAGCATTAGCTACAGTAGCATTTAAAACGTATTTAGCAAAAGAACTTAAATTAAGTGAAGAAGAAGTTCTTCATAAAGTTGCTTTTGTAATGTCAGGTGGTACAGAAGGTATAATGTCTCCGCATGTTACCGTTTTCACCAAATCAGATGTAGAAGCTAAAAAAAGAGATGGCAAATATTTAGTTGCTTCATCAGGATACACTAGAAATTTTTTACCAGAAGAAATCGGTACAGTAACTATGGTGGAAGAAGTAACTAGAGTTGTTAAGAAACTTATGAAAGATGCAGGATTGAACAATTCGGAAGATGTTCACTTTGTTCAGATTAAATGTCCTCTTCTTACATCTGATCGCATCCAAGATGCTTATAGTAGAGGAAAAAATGTTGTAATTACTGACACTTATAAATCTATGGGCTATTCTAGAGGAGCTTCAGCATTGGGCGTTGCAATTGCATTGGGAGAAGTAGAAAAAGATAAGGTTACCGATGATGTTATTTGTCATGATTGGTCATTATATTCAAGTGTTGCATCTACATCAGCTGGTATAGAAATTATGAATTGTGAAATTATCTTATTAGGTAATTCATATGATTCAGCTTCAAATTTTGCAATTGGTCATAGTGTTATGAAAGATGCAATTGACTTAAACGCAGTTATTGATGCGCTATCTAGTGCTTCGATGGATGTGGACAAGTTACCTACAGTAGAACAATGTAAAAATATTGTCAACGTTTTAGCAAAAGCTGAAGCAAGTTCTACAGGTAAAGTTAGAGGTAAAAGAAATGCAATGCTAACAGATTCTGATATTAACCATACAAGACATGCTCGCGCCGCTGTAAGTGGCATGATTGCATCAGTTGTAGGTGATCCAATGGTTTATGTTTCTGGTGGTGCAGAGCATCAAGGACCTGATGGCGGTGGACCTATCGCTGTAATTATTAATAAAAAATAAGAAAAAAGCATAATTTTGAAAAAAGGAAGGAAAGAAAATAATGAATTTAATTTTAATGCTCATCCCGTTAATTGTTATTTTGTATTTATTAATTAGAAAGCAACACATGCTTGTTGCGGGTATTGTCGGTGGAATCGTTGCCGTCGCCGTTTCATGGATATTAGTTGCCACAGGGAAGTTAGAAACAGGTTTGCAACCATCAGATTTTGAAAATCTCATTGTTAATGGTGGTATTAAAGATATGCTTTCTAAATATCTAGCTCCTGTTATTTATGCTGCTGGCGCAGTTATGATTGCTCGCTCTGGAAGTATTAAAGCACTAGTTGAAATTTTAAATCGAAAATTAAAAGGTAAACTAGCTTGGTTAGCTGCTGCAATTGTAATTGTTCAAGCACTTGCTACTTATATGGCTGGTATGGGTGCTGGTAATACAATGGTTATTGCTCCATTAATGTTTGCTGCTGTAGGATTTATTCCAGAAGTAGTAGCAGGTATGGCAATAGCAACTGCAATTGCATTTACAACTTCACCAGCTTCAACTGAAACAGCTTTAGCTTCAACTGCTGCTGGTATGGATGTTGGAGCATTTGCTAATATGATGCTTCCTGTTACAATTATTGTTTTCATATTGGCTGCTGCACTAGCATTTTATGGTGTTCACAAGAGACATAATGTATTAAGAACTAGTGAAAAAGTTCAAGATGAACTTACAGCTAAAACAAATAAAGAAATATGGCTAATGGTAGTTCCTTTTGTTGTATTCTTATTATTAGTTATTTTTGGTAATAAATTAAATGGATTATTCACATACAGTGTGTTTGTTCCAATTATAAATGTAATTATTGCTGCTGTATTATGTGTTATTTTTTGTAAAGAAAGTACTGAAAAAGTAAGTAAAAATTTAATTGAAGGATCACGCTTTATCTTAACAACTCTATTTGGTGTTGGTATTTTCTTAGGATTCATTAATATGATTGCATATTTAGGTACATTTTCTGAATTGGCAGGTTTAATTGCCGATGCTCCAAAATGGATTGTTGCTTTCTTAGCATGTGTACTAGCATTTATTATTGCAATTCCATCAGGTGCATTTTGCGCAGGTGTTTTGACGTTACTTTTACCTACAATTGCTTTGATTCCGGGATTATCTCCATTAGCTTTTGGATTAATCGCAATTTCAGCTGGTTTAGGTACTCAAATTAGTCCAGTACAAATTAATATTGCTGCATTAAGTGAAGGATTCCAAGTTTCAGTATTTGAAGTAATTCAAGGAAACTTAAAATTCGTATTAAGTGCTGCAGGTTTAGTTGGTGTTTTCGCAATAATTGTTGGACTTTTATAATTAAAAAATAAATTAATTAAACCATATAAAATATAAAGGGTCTTCTATGATCAATAAACAACTTTGTTGTGGACCGTCATAAAGGACTCTTATATATAGAAGAAAAGTGATATTATGGAAAATAACAATTTAATATATAACGTTAATGATAAACCTAGAAATAAAAAAGATTTAATAATTTATAGTCTTCAATGGATAATGATTATGTTTTATCCTGTTGTATGGGGATATTCAATAGTTGGATTAGGCTTAGAGCTTACAAGTGAAGAATTAGGATTTTATATGGTTCGAGTAGTTTTTATGATTGGTGTGACTACTCTTGTCCAAGTTTCTGTTGGACATAAACTATCAATGGTTTCTGGACCAAATATTATACCATCGTTGGCAATTGTTGCGGCGTTTGCTGTTGGAGGGAAAGCCTATGCTTTACAATCCTTTAATGCATATATTATTGCCGGAATTGTAGTTGCAATTTTAGGATTTTTAGGAGTATTTAATAAAATAGGTAAAGTATGGACACCTTTAGTGTCAGGTGCTATGATCATGATGGTCGGCTTATCAACTAGTGCTGTTGGTATTAATTTAATTGCAGGTCAAACTATAGGAATGGGATTTTATGTAGGCATTTTATTAGCATTAATTTGTGGATATTTATCTATAAAAGGCAAGGGTCTTTTAGCTACGATACCGGTATTAATCACAATTGTCTTAGGTTATTTAATATTTATAGTGACTAATCAATTTGATTGGGGATTAGTAATGAGTATGCCAGTTATAACTATTCCTAAAATATTTCCTTATGGTGTAGAATTTCCACCAATTGATTTAATTATTATTATGATTATTGTAAATATTTTTTCTGCCATTAATTTATATGGTAATATCCAAGGTTATTCAGGTATTGTTGGACAAACACAAACACCCAAAGATGAAAAAAGATATTTTTCAATCTTTGGTATAGTTGAAGGTGTAATCCCTTCAATGTTTGGCGTACCGAGTCACGTGGCTTATGGTGAAAATTTAGGTTTTGTTTTATTAACTCGTGTTGCATCTAGAGTCTTTATTATAATAGCCAGTATTGCATTTATCATATTCAGTTTTTTTGGAAATATTGGAGGCTTAATGGCAGCAATGCCGAATGCAGTGGCTGGTGCAGTTTTATTAGGAGTAGCATCAACTTTGATTGGTATAGGTGCAAAAAATTGGCATGGAAGTAAAACATTTGAAACAAGAGAAATATTTATCGTAGGCTTTTCAATATTTCTTGCTTTTGGATTAAGTGTTCTACCTGCAACATTTTATCAATCAGTGCCTAGATTAGTGGGGACATTATTTAAAAACCCAGTTATTACTGTAATTATAATTGCAGTTTTATTAGAACAAGTTATTTTTAAAAATAATAGAAAGGAACAAACAATTGTCAAAAATTAGAAGTTATGAATCATTTTATTCAAAAAATAGAGATGAATTGTTAAAAAAGGTAGATGAAGCTTATCAAATTTTTCTTAAAACTCAAACATATAAGTTTCCTACATGGCTATATGGTAATCCAATAGGTAAAATTATTAAATTAGAAGTTGAAGATAATCCAAACTTTGGAGATACAGCATATGTTGAAATGGATTCAGCGAGAACAGCTTTTTTATCAATTGATATGCAAACAGACTTTTGTGGTAAAAATGGATATGTTGATGTGATGGGATATGATTTATCTCTTACAGCACAGGCTTTAATACCTATAAAAAAGGCTCTTGATGTTATTAGAAAGACAGATATCAAAGTTGTTCATACTAGAGAAGGACATGATCCTGATTTGTCAGATGCACCATTTAATAAAGTATTAAGAAGTAAAATTATTGGAAACGGTGTTGGAATTGGAGAAATTCCAAAAAACGGGCTAGGTAGATTATTAGTTCGTGGACAAGAAAACTGGGATATTCATGAAATGGTTTATCCAATACCTGGAGAACATGTTGTAGACAAAGCAGGTAAAGGTGCATTTGGATCTTCAACGATTCATATGTTGTTAAAAAATTTAGGTGTAACACATCTAATTATTTCAGGAATTACAACTGATGTATGTGTTCATACAATTATGAGAGAAGCAAATGATTATGGATATTGGTGCATCTTAATGAAAGATGGAACTGGAGCAACTGATTATGGTAATCATTTAGCTGCAATTAAATCTATAAAGATGCAAGGTGGTGTTTTTGGTAATGTAACTGATTCCACTAAATTAATTGAAGCAATTAACAAAGCTTTTCCAAATTTAAAATAAATATTTATTAAGGATTAATATTATGGATAAAGAAGTAAAAGTAAAATCTATTGATCGAGATATACTTCATATGATTAAAGATCATCAAGCATATATTTATGCTATACATAAAAATTCTGTGCATATATGTGTATGTAATACCTTGATTACCGTAGGAGATTTAATTCCCGAGGGAAAACATCATGTGGTCATTAGTCAAAATATAATATTTAATTCTTTGGGCCTAAAGATTAATCAGTTAATATATATTATAGATAAAAATCTATATATTGGAGACATGCAATTAATGATAGATGATATTGCCATTAAAGATTATCAATCCTATGATTTTACGTATGTTAAAACAATAAAACTTAATGATTCTATTAATCAATTATTAATAATAATTGATAAAAATGTACATGAAGAAATGTTTTTAAAATATAATACAAGAATATTAAAGATCGTAACAAATCGGGTAAATCAATTTTTAAAAATACCAATATTAGAAAATGCCCAACTTATTTTAGGACTCGGACAAGGGTTAACGCCTTATGGAGATGATATTTTAGTGGGTTATATCATGGGTCGAAACACAATTGGATATCCTATTGAATGGATTGAGAATCTTATAGATTTTGTTGATGAAAAAACAACAAAATTAAGTGCACAAAATATTAAAGATACAAAAGATAGAATATATCCATATATATATGTGGAAATGATAGAAGAATTGTTTAATGAAAATAAAATAGAACATGCAATAGAATTGATGAAAATTGGCGATACTAGTGGTGTTGGCATGCTTCTAGGATTCTTGCATGGCATAAAAGCAGGCGATGAAGATAATGAAAGATTTTAAAGTATTAAAAAAAACATATTATGATTCTGTAACACTTATGAGTGTAACCATAGCTATTAAAAAAGCATTAAATCTTAATGATTTAGTTATGTTTATGGGTACAGATATGAATAAAGAAATGATGAATTCAGTTGGTTTGTATAATCAAGTGTTTGATGAAGCTACACCTAATGATTTATTATTAGGTGTGGAAATGGAAGAAGAAAATAGCGATTGGGCAGATCAAGTGATTGAACAATTGAATAACAAAAATAAAAAGCATGAAAGTGCAAATACAATTTATAAGACAATTGCTCAAGCAAAAGAAGCTAAAGATAGCAATCTTGCAATTATTAGTGTTCCTGGGATTTATGCGGCTAATGAAGCATACAAGGCATTAGAAAATGATATGCATGTTATGTTATTTAGTGATAATGTTAGTATTGAGGACGAAATAGCATTAAAAGATTTAGCACTAAAAAAAGATTTACTTGTTATGGGACCAGATTGCGGAACAGCAATTATAAATGGTAAAGGATTATGTTTTGCAAATCAAGTTTCTAAAGGTAATATAGGACTAGTTGCAGCAAGCGGAACAGGATTGCAAGAAGTTACAGTTATTATTGACAAATTTGGTGGAGGCATTACACAAGCAATTGGTGTTGGTGGACGTGACTTATCAGAAGCTGTCGGCGGAAAGATGACGTTAAAAGGTATTGATGCACTTAATGAAGATGCTGAAACCAAACTTATTGTGGTAATCAGTAAACCTCCTCATAAAAACGTTTTAGATAAAATTATTAATAAATTAGAAACTGTAAAAAAGCCAGTAGTTGTATGCTTATTAGATACTAAAATAGATCAAAAAATTGATAATGTGTATTTTGTATCTACCTTAACTGAAGCCGGACAAAAAGCATTAGAACTTATTGGTAAAAAAACACCTAATTTAACGGAGTTAGATAATGAGTTAAAAACTCGTATTCAAAAAGAAAAAGAATTAAAAAAGCCAACGCAAACCAAAGTTAAAGGATTATTTTGTGGAGGAACATTAGCTGCTGAAGCACTTAGTATTCTTAGAGGTGGCTTAGATGGTATTACAAGCAATGTTGCTAAAAAAGAAAATGAAAAGATGAAGAATCCAATGAAGAGTCAAGGAAATAATTTAATTGATTTGGGAGATGATATGTTTACACAAGGTAAACCTCATCCAATGATTGAACCTACGATTAGATTAGATCGCATCATATCAGAAGCAAAAAATCCTGAAACATCAGTTATTCTATTAGATTTTGAATTAGGTCTAGGATCACATGATGATCCAGTTGGTGTAACAATAGATACAATTATAGAATCAAAACAACTTGCAGAAAAAGATGGAAGACATATTAGTTTTGTTGCCTATGTTTGTGGAACTAATAAAGATTTTCAAGGATTAGAAAAATCAGAAAAATTATTAAGAGATCAAGGTGTTATTGTTGCTAAAACTAATGCTCATGCAGCAATTATTGCTTCATCAATTGTTGGAGGTGCAAAATGAGTGTAAATAAATTGTTTAAAGAAAAATTAAAAATAGTTAATGTAGGGTCTCCAAGTTTTATAAAAGATTATGAAGTACAAAATATTGATTATGTTCATCTTGAATGGAGACCACCAGCTGGCGGGAATTTAAAACTATTATCACTTTTAAATCGAATCAGACCAAATATGGATTTAATTAACAAAGCAAATGAAGAAGTGGTTTCTAAGATTAAAGCAGCAGAGGCGAAACTTGTTGCGGTTAAACAAGCAATAAAAGTGATTCCAGGAATGACATCACACATGATTTTACATTCGGGGCCACCAATTACATTTGATAAAATGTGTGGACCAATGCAAGGTGCAATTATTGGTGCATTAATGTATGAAGGTTTAGCTAAAAATCAAGATGAAGCTTTAAATTTAGCTGAATCAGGTAATATTACTTTTGATAGTGCACATCATCATAATGCGGTGGGACCAATGGCAGGAATTATTTCTGCATCTATGCCCGTACATGTAATATATAATGAAACACATGGCAATTACAGTTACTGTACGATTAATGAAGGACTTGGTAAAGTGCTTCGTTATGGTGCTAACAGTGAAGAAGTTCTAACACGTCTTAAATTGATGGAAAAAGTTGTAATGCCTGTGTTAAATCAAGCAGTAGAAATTGCTGGAGGCATCGACATCAAATCTATCATTACACAAGCACTACATATGGGTGATGATTGTCATAATAGAAGTAAAGCTTCATCAGCATTGTTTTTAAGAGAAGTTGCTGGATATATTGTTGAAACCAATTTTTCCGATGAAATGAAGGAACAAACTATAAACTTCATTAAAAATAACGAACATTACTTCTTGAATTTATCAATGCCTTATTGTAAAGTTGCATTGGATAGTGCAAGAAATACTAAAAATTCAACAGTTGTACTTGCTATGAGTAGAAATGGTGTAGATTTTGGCATTCAATTAGCAAATAATAGTGATAAATGGTTTACAGCACCTGCTAATTATGTTAAAGGGTTATTATTTCCTGGATTTACAGAAGATGATGCAGCACCAGATATTGGAGATAGTTCCATTACTGAAACATGTGGTATTGGAGGGTTTGCAATGGGTGGTGCCCCAGCAATTGTTCAATTTGTTGGCGGTGGCGTACAAAAAGCTTTTGATTATTCAAAAGAAATGCATCAAATTACTGCAGGATCACATCAAGTATTTACTCTACCCACACTTGATTTTATGCCAACTGCTCTTGGTATTGATATTTTAAAAGTTGTAGAAACTAATATCTTACCAATTATAAATACTGGCATGGCTCATAAAAAAGCTGGTGTTGGTCAAGTTGGTGCAGGATTAGTTACTCCACCAATGGCTTGTTTTGAAAAAGCATTAGAAGATTTTGCAAAAAGTATACAAGGAGAAAAATAATTGAAAATATTAGTTGCACTAGGTGGTAATGCACTAGGAGATAACCCAAGCGAACAATTGGAATCAGTTAAATACGCTGCAAGTAGTATTGTGGATTTAGTTGTAGAAGGTCATCAAGTAGTTGTTGTTCATGGAAATGGACCACAAGTGGGAATGATTCAAAGTGCATTTGAAAATGCACATGAGATTAAAAAAACCATTCCTTTAATGCCACTACCCGAATGCGGATCAATGAGTCAAGGATATATTGGCTATCATTTACAAAATGCAATTGCTAACGAATTAATTGACAGAAATATAGACAAAAATGTTGTTACAATTGTGACACAAACAGTCGTAGATGAAAAAGATGAAGCATTTAGAAATCCTACGAAACCAATAGGAAGGTTTTATTCAAAGGAAGAAGCTGATCAATTTTCAAAAGAATCAAATGCTATATTTGTTGAAGATTCTGGAAGAGGATATAGACAAGTAGTACCCAGTCCGAAACCAATAGATATTATAGAAAAAGATGTTATTAAAACATTAATTAAATCTGGAATTATAGTTATTGCAGCAGGTGGCGGAGGTATCCCAGTTATTAAAAAAGATAGATTAACCAGTCTTAATGCTGTAATTGATAAGGATTTTAGTAGTGCAAAATTAGCTGAATTAATTAAGGCTGATATTTTTATCATCTTAACTGGTGTTCCTAAAGTATCAATTAACTTTAATAAACCAAATGAAAAACAATTATCAAATATTAGCATCAAAGATGCAAAATATTATATAAAAATTGGAGAATTTGGAAAAGGTAGTATGGAGCCAAAAATAGAAGCTGCAGTTCAATTTGTTGAAAATAATCCAAATGGAAAGGCTGTTATTGCTTCACTTGAAGAAGCTTCATTAGCAATCAAAGGAAAATCAGGGACTACGATAGGATAGATTAAAATAATTTTAGATTGAAAGATACACTTATGATTTTGCATAAAGTGTATCTTTTTCAATGATTAATATATTGGGTTATAAGTTTGTAGCGGCCTATTATAAATTTAATTTTGTTTCTTATTTATAAAAGTATTTTTTGATTATTTATGCAATGATTTATATAATAATACTTATATTATATAAATTAAAAATTTGAAATATTAATAATGAAAGAAGGTATAAAAATGAGTTTACATGTATTTAAACATCCTTTAATGAAACATAAAATGAGTATTATTAGAGATAAAAATTGTAGCACAAAAATGTTTAGAGAAGTTGTTGAAGAACTTAGTACATTGATGGTTTATGAGGTAAGCAGAAATTTTGAATTAAATACAATTGAAATTGAAACCCCTATAAGTAAAACAGTTGGATATGAATTAGCAAGAGATATTGTTATCGTTCCTATATTAAGAGCTGGTCTTGGAATGACACAAGGTATTCAAAATCTTATTCCAAGTGTTAAGATAGCACATATAGGTATGTATCGTGATCATGATACTTTACTTCCACAACCATATTATGCAAAGTATCCTAAAAATATAAAAGAAAGTAAATGTTTTATATTAGATCCATTACTAGCAACAGGAGGAAGTGTATCAAAAGCAATTGAACTTTTAATTGAACAAGGGGTAAAAGATATTACTGTGCTTTCAATCATCGGTGTTCAAGTTGGAGTTGACAAAATTTTAAATAAATATCCAGACATCGATATATATTTAATTAGTTTAGATGAAAAATTAAATGCAGATGCATATATTGTTCCTGGATTAGGTGATGCTGGAGATCGGCTATTTGGAACTAAATAAAGCAGGAAGTAATATTTATCAAAAAAAACAAGATATTATTTTCAACAATGAGAAGGGTATTTATATAGTTAATTTTATTTTCTTAAAATGCGGTTTTTTTTGTTAAATTATTAAACAAGCAACTTTTTTTAAACTTTAGGCAGCAACTAATGTAAATATAAAAGCATAGGGTAATAAAAGCATGTATCATTAAGATATAGCATATCTTTTAGAGGTATTTGAAAATAATAATTAAGGATGAATAGTTATAGTATAAGATTTTTTAGGATTTTGAATATAAATAATTCTATTATTTTATATGAGAAAATATTTTAAATTAGTAAAACTTTTGATAACAACTGCTAATCTGTCAACAATAAAATCTTATAAGTTACTTCTTTTAAATTATAAAAAGGTTTATATTTTTAAAAGAGATTAGTAAACATTTGGAAATCATTAAACAAATAATATTTAATATAGACATAAAAAAAATGATGATAAAAGAATATTTAATGTTGTTAAATGAAAAAAAGTTAGATTAAGTATTTTCATAGATACCATAGAGAAGGCACTTAAAGGTGCAAAAAGTGAAAAAAAGACAAATAAAGAAAAATTTAAAGAATTTAAAAAAATGATCAGTGATAATAATCTTAAATACAAAGGAAAACTTATTTTATGTTGGAGGCGAGCAAATATATAAAGTATCAAAAAATATGTATAAATATTTTATTAATGTGTAATATAATAAATGTCAATAATTATTAAAAAAACCAATGAAATTTATAAACAAACTATAGATGATAAAATAAATGGCATATTAAAAAAAATATCTTTTATTGAAATAAAACATGGATAACATATCCATGAAAAAAAATATCATGCTATGTACCATTATAATTTTGTTAATTTGTATGTTGATAATTAAAGATTTAAAAAACATTTTGATAACAATGATGATAGACTTTTTGCAAGATTACGAGATATTGTTTAATAATATGCGTTAAAGTAAGTAAAATGTGTGTTGACCTGAGTACATTTAAAAAAAGAAGAAATTAAAAAAAGCACAGCTGAAATAATATTTATTTTAGAAGTGCTTTATCTTTTATAAATATAGAGTATTTATATTAATATAGACATTTAACATGATATTGTTCAAAGTAATTTAAATAAGATTGACTTGGTTTTTGATCAGTTATAATGACATCAATTTCATTTAAACCACAAGTTCTTGCTGTAAATGTTTGATTAAATTTTGTATGATCAGCAAGTAAAATGTTTAAATTTGAGTGTTTTAACATTTTTTGTTTTGCAATGGATTGTTCCATGTTGATTTCGGTTAATCCATTTTCTAAAGATAAAGCGGAACAAGAAAAAACAAATAAATCACAATGAAAGTTTTCGATTTCATTAATCGTACTTGAACCCAATGTAGAATTGGTTTTTGCTGAAACATAACCCCCAAGAAGAATTACATGTTGGTTTATTGCGGAAAATAATAAAGCGTTTGAAACCCCATTAGAAATTACTGTTATATTTTTATAGGATGATAATAATGGTATAAGCTGACTAACAGTTGTACTAGGATCGATAAAACATGATTGTCCATCTTTAAAAAAAGGTAAAGCCTTTTGAGCAATTAAACGTTTTTCTGTAATTAGTAACTGTTCACGAAGCAAAGCGGATTTTTCACTAGTCGATGACTCAATGGTCATAGCTCCGCCACGGGTTCTTGTAAGTAGACCTTTATGTTCCAAAAAGCTTAAATCTCTACGAATAGTTGCCTCACTAATGTATAAGCTGTTGAGTAGCTTTTTAACACTGATATATTTTTCTTTGTTTACCAATAACAATATTTTTTGATGTCTTTCATCGATTAACATAAAATACCCCCTGATGATTAGTAATGATTAATTATGATTGTATTATACATTGAATTAGATTAAATTTCAATATAACAATCATTTGTTGACATATACAATCATTGAATGCTATAGTAAGACTACAAATATAATAAACTATTATCCAATTTTCAATCGTAAATTTAGATTAGGGAGAAAAAATGAATTATTTAGGAATCGATGTTGGATCTACAAATATTAAATGTCATTTATCAACACAAGATAATCACCTTTTATTTAAGATGAGTAAAAATTATCAAACTTTGATAAAAGAGGATAAACATTACGTTGATATAGAAAGTATATACCATGCATTAGAAGATATGGTTTTTTCAGCATCAAATTATGGTGATATTGATGCTATTTGTATTTCTTCATTTGGCGAATCTTTTACATTATTAGATGAGCATGATCAAATATTAGCATTACCAATGCTTTATACAGACTCTAGAGGAACAGAAGAAGCAAAAGAAATGTTGGATATAATGCCACTTGAAGAGATATATCGTATCACAGGAACAATACCACAAAGTATGTATTCAATTTATAAATTTCTGTGGATTAAAAAGCACCATCAGGATGTATTTAAAAAAGCAAATAAATTTTTGCAAATTGCAGATTTCTTAAATTATAAAATGACAGATCAACATGTGACTGATTATTCATTAGCAGCAAGAAGCGGTGTGTTTGATATTGATAAAAAAACATTTTCTAAAGTTATATTAGAAAAGCTTGGGATTGATGAAAAGATATTTCCCAAACCTTTAAGTACTGGTAGCGTTGTAGGACTAGTAAGTCAAAACTTTGCAAATAAATGTAAAATTAAATCTTCATGTAAAGTTATTATAGGTGGTCATGATCAAGTGATGGCGGCAATTGGCGCGGGAATCATTAAAGATAAAATGTGTGTTGATGGTATGGGTACTGTTGAATGTATGACTACTACTTTTAATAAACGAGTTAATGATTTAAATATGGGATTAAAAGGATATGCAGTTGTTCCTTTCTTAAATGGATATTGCACATATTTATTTAATTATACGGGCGGTTCATTAGTTGAATGGGCTAAAAAAGAGTTATTTCAAAATATGATTAATGAACAAGCAATGGAAGAAAAAGTATATAAAGAAAATAATTTAGGACCCACTGGTATACTATCATTACCATATTTTGGTGGTGCAGCCACACCAAACCAAAATATATATGCCAAAGGCAGCATTATTAATTTAGGCATTCAAACAAAAACATCAACTATATATAAATCATTATTAGAAGGTTTAGCTTATGAAATGAAATATAATTTGGAAGTTGTAAAACAGTTTGGGATTGAAACGAATTATATAGTTGCTTCTGGTGGCGGGACACAGTCACAATTATGGTTACAAATTAAAGCTAATGTGTTTAATCAAAACATTTATCCTTTAACAGATAAAGAAAGCGGCATCACAGGTGCAATTATGCTTTGTAGTAAGGCAATGGGTACAACTAAAGAATTAGCAGATGCTGCTAAAATCTTTGTTAAATATAATCAACCGATTAAACCTGATCAACAATATGTAGATAATTATCAAAAACAATATTTAAAATATATAAAAGTATATGATGCAGTATCACAATTTATAGAAGATTAAATAAGGAGAACGATATGATAGATCAACAATATATCACAGATTTTAGTCAACTATGTTATGCAGAAAAAGTAGTTATGCAAGAAGGTAAAGCAAAAGGCATGACTTTTGTAAACATGTATAATGGTATTTTTCATATATCAGTTTCCGTCGATCAAGCTATGAATATTTATCAAGCTGACTATCGTGGTAAAAACATGGTATTTAAAAGTAAAAACGGCATTGTTAATCCTAAATTATCTTCAGATGCAGTAAAGTTTTTAAATGATTTTGGTGGTGGACTATTTTATACTTGTGGATTAGATAATATTGGTGGTCCAAATGAAGGATTTGTTCAACACGGTAGTATTTCTTATTTACCCGCTGATTTTGTAAACATAACTAAGGGAAATAATGATGATCATATATATTATGTTGAAGTGAGTGGAGAAATAAAATATACTTCTCTATTTGGTTCAAATCTCATTTTAAAACGTGCGATTAGAATGTATTATAATGAACCAAATATATGGATTACTGATGAAATTATTAATAGAAATTTTAATGATGATCAATATATGCTTATGTACCATTTTAATTTTGGATATCCCTTTATCAATGAAAATACAACACTCAGCATTAATGAGACTATACAAACAAGACGATTGAATGAACAAAAAAATGTAGAAAACGATAATTTTTGCAGGTTAGAAAAGCCACAAAAGGCAAAAGATGAAGAAGTATTTATCCACACATTAAAAAATGAGAAAACAAATATTGATGTGGATAATCAGATAGAAATATTAAATTTATCATTTGATAATCATCGATTAAAATATTTAACACAATGGAAAAGTATGGCATCAGGAGATTATGTCTTAGGTATTGAACCGGCGACATGTCAATTAGATCATCGAGGATATACGATGATTAAGGCGTTTGACCAACACAGATATCAATTAAAAATATCTGTTCATTCTAAAAAGACAACAAAAGGAGAAAATAATGAGTAAACTTTATTTTATAGTAGGGACACAAAGTCTTTACGGTGATGATGTACTTCAAAAAGTTTTTAATGATGGTAAAAAAGTTTCACAATTTTTAGATGAAGCACTTGCAACATTTGCAAACGTAGAATTTCAAGGATTTGTAAGAAGCAATGAAGAAATTGAAGCGGTTTGTATGAAAGCAACTGCTGACCCTGAATGTAGTGGTGTCATTACATGGATGCATACATTCTCACCAGCTAAGATGTGGATTAAAGGATTACAAAAATTGCATAAACCAATTTGCCATCTTCATACACAATTTAATGAACATTTGCCATATGAATCTATTGATATGGATTTTATGAATTTAAATCAATCGGCACATGGTGATAGAGAATTTGGTTTTATTTTAAAACGTTTAAATATACCACATCAAATTGTTGTAGGATATTATCAAAAACAACATGTTATTGATGAGTTAAAACAATTTGCGCGTGTTGCTAATGCAATGAATTATTCAAGTAAATTAAAAGTTGCGATGTTTGGCAATAATATGAGAGAAGTTGCAGTTACTGATGGTGATCGTGTAGAAAGCCAAATTAAATATGGATGGGAAGTTAATTATCATGCTACAGGTGATTTGGTAACATTAATTAATGAAGTAACTGAAAAAGAACTTGAAGAAAGATATGAAGAAATAAAAGCAGCTTATAAAATCAAGACAACTGATTTAGATGCTGTTAAAGAACAAATTAAATATGAAATTGCATTAGAAAAATTTGTTAAAGATGGAGAATATGGCGCATTTACGGATACATTTCAAGACTTACATGGTATGAAACAATTGCCTGGTATGGCTGCTCAACGTATGATGAATAAAGGCTATGGATTTGCTCCAGAAGGCGATTATAAGACTAGTGCATTATCAGCAGTTATGCAAAAAATGGCAGAACATATGCCAGGGGCTACTGGATTTTTAGAAGATTACACATATGATTTAGTTGAAGGCGATGAAACTGTCTTGGCAGCACATATGTTAGAAATTTCACCAGCTTTTGCAGCAACAAAACCTACAGTTGAAGTTCATCCACTTGGTATTGGTGGAAAAAACCCACCAGCAAGATTAGTATTTGATGGTATTACTGGCTCTGGAATATCTGTTTGTATGATAGACTTAGGCGATAGATTTAGAATTATTTGTGCGGATATTGAATTGATTAAACAAATTGCTCCAATGCCCAATTTACCAGTAGCTCGTGTAATGTGGAAAGTAAAACCTAATTTTGAAGAAGGCGTCAAAGCATGGTTAAATGCTGGCGGTGGACATCATGTGGTTGTATCAACTTCATTACAAAGAGAAGACATTGAATTATTTGCAAAATTAACTAATACTGAAATAGTTAGTATTTACTAAAAGATTGGAGTTATAAACTATGTTAGTCAACTTAAAAGAAATATTAAATATTGCTGAACAAAACAAAACAGCGATTGCTGCAATTGATTGTCCAACATTTGAAATGGCTGTAGCAACTGTAGAAGCTGCGGAAGCATTAAATCAACCTGTGATATTGGCACATGCTCAAATACATGAAGAAATGGGATATATGAAATTAGAACATATAGCACCAATTTTTAAGATGTTAGCAGAACAAAGCAGTGTACCTGTCTGCATGCATTTAGATCATGGGACAACTCGTGAATATGTATTTAAAGCAATTGATCTTGGGTTTACTTCTGTGATGTATGATGCATCATTAAAAAGCTATGCTGATAATTTAAAAGAAACTATTGAAGTGGTTGCGTATGCTAAAAAACATCATGTATCTGTTGAAGCAGAACTTGGCAGCATGCCAAGTAATGGTGGAGAAGATGGTAAAGTATTTGAACCTGAAGATTATTATACAAAGCCAGAAGAAGCCGTAAAATTTATTAAAGCGTCAGGTATTGATGCACTTGCGGTATCTTATGGTTCAGTACATGGTCTTTATACATGTGAACCTAAATTAAATTTTGATATTGTTTCAAGCATTCATCAAGTGTCAAAATTACCACTAGTTTTACATGGTGGTTCCGGACTATCAGATCGTGATTATTTAGAATCTATTCATGCAGGTATTAGAAAAATTAATTATTTTACATATATGGCATACGATGGAGGCAAAGCAGTTAGAAATGCTTTAAATTCATCAAAAGATGATTTTCAATATCAAGATTTAGCAAAAATAGCAACTGAAGCATTTAAAGAAAATGTGAAACGAATTATTAAATTATTCTCAAATGCTTCAAAGTAAGAGAGGTATTTTGACGTATGGATTATTTAGCGATTGATTTAGGAGCTTCTAGTGGTCGTATTATTGTTGTTTCAAAGACAAATGATATTATGTTAAATGAAATTAGAAGATTTCAAATTCAAACAATTGAAATAGATAATGAACACGCAATTTTAAAATTAGATGAGTTAATCAATAATATCACTTTAGGTATTAAAGAAGCGTTCCATCAATATCCATATATTGTTTCTATTGGTATTGATACTTGGGGTGTGGATTATGGTTATGTTGATCAGGATGGGTACATTGAAAATCCTTATTTTTATCGTAGCCTAAGAACAAAACCTGTGATACATGAAGTTTATGATATATGCTCAAAAAATCATTTATACCAGTTGACAGGTATTCAAAATCAATACTTTAACACAATTTATCAAATGTATGCCGATAAATTAAGTGATAAACCATACAAAAATATAAAGAAAGCATTATTATTACCAGATTTGATTGCTTATATACTTACAGGTGAAATGAGATTAGAATTAACTAATCTTTCAACTACTGGATTATATAATCCAATTAAGCGTGAATTAATTCAAGATATTGATCAGCTAACGTTTGGAAAAGGTAAATTTGCAAAAATCATTTACCCAACTGAAGTGTATGGCATGTTAAAAGCATCCTTTGGTTATCCTCATATACCCGTAGTTGCGGTATGTACACATGATACAGCAAGTGCAATTGTGAGTCTTCCATTACAAGATACAGATATTTATATAAGCTCAGGTTCATGGAGCTTATTAGGAATACTATTAAAAGAACCATGTATTAATGAACAAGCACAACAATTAAACTTTACGAATGAAGTCGGATTTAATCATGATATACGGTTTTTAAAGAATATCAATGGATTATTTATCGCGAACCATGTTATGAAACTTTTTAAAAAGCGAGGTAAGCCTTTAACATTTGAATTGATATATCAAGAAGTTCAAAAGGTACAACCATTTAAAAGTTTGATTGATGTCAATCATCATATCTTTGATAATCCTTTAAATATGATAGAAGCAATTCAAAGCTATTGTTTGCAAACAAAACAATATGTACCTAAAACTATAGGCGAGATATTTAGAACGATTTATGAGAGTTTAGCATTGAAATATGCGATTGAAATTGAAGGGATTTATAAAATTACACAGCAAGTATATCAACATATTTATATATTTGGTGGTGGTGGCCAAATTAATTTTATTAATCAATTATTAGCAGACTTAACATCTTTAGAAGTTATTCAAGGTCCTAAAGAAGCAACAGTGTTAGGAAATGGCATTGTTCAAATGTTAGCTAATAAAGAAATTACTACGATAAGTGAAGGGCAAAAATTGATTCAAAAATCTTTTGGTAAACGTGTTTTCAAACCGATGGATATAAATCAAACGTATATAAAGAAGTTGTATTTAGAAATTGTTGAAAAGGGTGAAAAAAATGTCAATTACAGAACAATATCAAATGGTAAAAGAAAAGTATAAAGAAATCGGTGTAGATACTGATTTAGCAATTCAAAAACTTGATCAATTACGTATCTCTATACAATGTTGGCAAGGTGATGATGTTGCAGGATTTTTACAAAAAGCTACATTGTCTGGAGGCATTCAAGTTACAGGAAATTATCAAGGCAGAGCTAGAGATATTAATGAACTTAAAACAGATTTATCAAAAGTGCTTTCTTTGGTTCCAGGGCATCATAAAATTAATTTGCATGCAATATATGCAGATATAGAACAAGCAACAGCATTAGAGTCTATTAAGAAAGAACATTTTGATAGTTGGATTGCATGGGCTAAAAAAAATCAATGTGGATTAGATTTTAATCCAACGTTATTTTCTCATCCACTTGCAAAGGATGGACTTACATTATCTCATCCTGATGAAAATGTTCGTCATTATTGGATTGAACATGTCAAAAATACAAGAAAAATTGCTGATTATATGTCAAAATCTTTAAATGATACGGTTGTTCATAATATTTGGATCCCTGATGGATTTAAAGATTATCCATATCATCGTTTAAACCCTAGAAATAGATTAAAAAATTCATTAGATGATATTTTTAAAGAAAAAAACGACAATCCACTTCTAGTTGATACATTAGAATCAAAATTATTTGGTATTGGTGTAGAAGGATATACTGTTGGCTCAAATGAATTTTATTTAAGTTATGCATTGAAAAATAACGTTGGTGTTTGCATCGATTCTGGACATTTTCATCCAACTGAAGAAGTCAGTGATAAACTAAGTGCAATTTATCCATTTGTAGACCATATCTTATTACATTTATCAAGACCAATGCGTTGGGATTCTGATCATGTTGTAAGCTATGATGATGCATTGAAAAGAATTGCTGAAAGTATTGTAAGAGAAAACTTATTTGATAAAATCCATGTTGGACTTGATTATTTTGATGCATCTATTAATCGCATTGTTGCTTGGGTAGTTGGTATTAGAAATGTTCAAAAAGCATTTTTAAAAGCAATGCTTGAACCAAATCAAATGATTGAAGAAATGGAAAATAATTTAGATTTTACATCAAGATTAGTGTGGACTGAAGAATTAAAAACATATCCAATGGGTATTGTATATGATTACTATTGCCATATGCATAATATTCCGTTAAGCAATGAATATTTAAACATCATAAAAACATACGAAAATAACGTATTAGACGAAAGAAAGTGACTAAAATGAAAACATTATTACAAGCACCATTTATGAAAGAATTTATTAGAATGTTAGATAATATGTATCGTTTAGGCTGGCATGAAAGAAATAGTGGTAATGCATCATATTTACTATATGAAGAAGATATCAAGCCATATAAAAACGAATTAAAATTAATTAAAACAGTTGTACTAGAAGGAAATTTCCCTATTTTAGCTAACCGTTACTTTTTAGTAACAGGGACAACTAAATATTTTAAAAATGCAATTGAAATGCCAGAAGATACAGCAGGTATTATTAAAATCAATGAACAAGGTAATGCATATGATATTTTGTGGGGATATAGTGGTACAGGAATGCCTACTTCAGAACTTCCTACACATTTAGCTACACATGCAGTAAAACTAGAATTAAATCCAAAACACCGTATGGTCCTTCATGCACATGCAACACATGCGCTTGCGATGAGTTTTACACATGACTTAGATGAAAAGTTATTTACAAAAACATTATGGAAAATGTCTACTGAATGTATTGTAGTGTTTCCAGAAGGCGTAGGCGTATTGCCTTGGATGGTTTGTGGTAACAAAGAAATTGCTGATGAAACAGCTAAAAAGATGCATTATGTCAATGCTGTCATTTGGAGTTTACATGGTATGTTTGCTGCTGGTAATACAATGGATGAAACTTTTGGATTAATTGAAACAATTGAAAAATCTGCAACAATTTATCATTTGACATCAGGATTAGGTGTTAAACAAGACATTACTGATGATCAACTTATGAAATTAGCGAATGCTTTTAATGTAACGCCACGTGCGGATATATTGCATCCTACTAAGTAGGTCATCATGAAATTTGTATTTGCAAAAGATAAAAGTCATATTAAAAATATTAATGTGGCTTTTCAAAATCAAAATCCTATAAAACAAGGAAAATATCGTCTAAAATTAGCAGCAAGAAATGTATATAGTGTTTATGTTAATGATGTTTTTGTTCATTATGGCCCATCACGCAGTGCCCATCACTATTTACAACAAGATGAACTTTTTTTAGATTTAATGAAACCAAATAATTATATTACGATTGAAGTTGTGGGTCATAATATAAATAATTATTATTTTGCAGATGAGACACCATTATTTGCTGTTGAATTATTTAGTGATCAAGTGTTGTTACAAACAACTGATGATTTTTCATGCTATTTATTAGATGATCGGATAAGAAAAGTACAACGCTATTCTTATCAAAGAAATTTTGCAGAAAGCTACAAACAAGATAAAGACCGTCAAAACTTTTATTTAGGTGATTGTCAAATGTTTCCTAAATTGGAAGTGATAGAAGTAGAAATACCGATATTGACAAAAAGACAAACACCTTATCCCATCTTTGATGAGATAAAAAATATTTCAGTTGTTGAAACAGGCACATTTTCATTAGATATGACGTTGCCTATTTGGCATGACCGTGCAATTGACCTTATTACACAAACATATAAAGGTTATCCAAAAGAAACATTAGAAGTTGTATTAAGTGATAATGTTAGTAGGTTTGTGTATAAAAAATCATCTTTACTTCACCTGCAAGATATTAAAAAAAATCAGTATCAAATATTTGATACAGCAAGAACGTTGACAGGATTTATTCAATTAGATAT
>JBAYAP010000002.1:0-31435 GCA_041669715.1 Acholeplasmataceae bacterium | reverse complement strand
GCCAATCCAAAGAATCATAAAATTAATAATCGAAGTTTCAATCCAAAAAACATATTTAATATTAATTTGATTCACTTCGTCATGATACATTTTTAATAATACAAAATAAAAATAATAATATAACATAACCCAAGCCATAACCACGACAATAATCATAATTGATAAAAAAAGTGTAAGTTTAGTATATATAAACATATTGATAATGAGGGCAACTGGTAAAATGATGATAATTGTAGCTATCAATATTGAAAAGATCACAGACTTTATAACTGACTTTGTCAATGTTTTTTGATGAAGTCTTCTATTAATTGTTTTATATCTTTGAAACAATTGTAAAAATTTATCTAATAACGTTTTCATAAAGCCAATATACCGCCTCTTCTACAGTATCTACAGGTACCAATATATATGTAAATTCTAGATCAGTTATATCTTCTAAATGAGCAGTTGGAATGAAAAAAACATCAACATTTTCATTGCTAGCAGTAATGATTTTCTCACGAATTCCACCAATTAAACCGATGCTTCCATCCATTTCAATAGTACCTGTACCAGCAATTTTAATATCTGTAATGTTTAGTTCTAGTAAACTTACATAAATACTTAGTGTTTGCATGAGGCCACCGCTAGATCCTCCAATTGTGCTAAATGACTCATAATCATAACTTGGATTTGCTTGTGTAATCTCGTAATCTGGAAAAAACCAAAAATATACATCGTCTTCTTGATATTCATAATGATACTCGTAACTAGAACCGTCTTCTTTACTAATTGTAAAGATAACATCACTTTGATATGCTAAATCTTTTGAATCTATAAAATCATATATTGAAATATCAATACCATTAATTTGAGTGATAACATCACCTATGGCCATTTCACTAATTCTATTTGGATAATCATATATGATAAGTCCATGATATAAATAGTCAATTGTAATATTATTATTGACTTCATTTGCAAGTTGATATGCTTTTATAATAGAAGTTTTATATGATACTTCTTTTGAAATACTACCTTGTACATAACTTTCAGTAATTGTCGTATCTTCTTGTCTTTGCGTCATTTCTGATATTTCAAAATTATCATTATTTTTTAATAACCAATATTGAAAAATTGTTATTGGTGATTGAGAATACACATGAATTGAATAAAAATGATTATCCATCTCGTATCCATCAATTTCAAAAGAATCCTCTAAATTTGTTAAACCACCAGGTCCAATTGCTGCATAATTTGTTGGGATTACAAGTATTAACAACAAAAGCATATAGATTATCCCACCTATAATGATTTTCTTAAAATATTTATTTAGAAATATCTTCATAGTTTAAAATGCCCGTTTGAATTTGACGTAATAAAATACCTGCAGCATCTAACATTTTCATTGCTGCTTGATGTGTTTCGGTATGCTCATACTTATTTGATTCATAAATAATTTCTGCAATACCACTTTGTATAATTAATTTAGCACATTCATTACATGGAAATAAAGTGACATATATTTTAGAACCCTTAAGTGATGTTGTTGCATTTAAGATTGCATTTGCTTCTGCATGCACAACATATGGATATTTTGTTTCACATAAAGCACCTTGTTTTGACCATGGAAAGTCAGAATCATCGCATCCTTTTGGAAAACCATTATATCCAATCCCAATAATTCTTTTGTCTTGATTTACAATACATGCACCTACTTGTGTATCAGGATCTTTGCTTCGCATTGCAGAAAGCTTTGCAACGCCCATAAAATACTGATCCCATGAAATATAATCTTTACGTTTCATTTAATCTCATCCTTTGTCGCTAAATTTAAATCTATATGACAATATCCACCTGGATTTTTATCTAAATATTTTTGATGATAATCTTCTGCCAAATCATAATCTAAATTTAGTTTAATTTTTGTTTGTACACGACTTCGATCATTTTTAAAATATTGATCAAAATATGCATCAACTAGATCTGCATCTTTTACATTATCAACATAAACACCACTACGATACTGTTTACCAATATCATGGCCTTGTCTATTGATACTAAATGGATTTACAAATCTAAAAAAATGTTCTAAAAGAGTTTCTAGTGAAATTACCGTTTCATCATAAGATATTTCAACAGCTTCCGCATGTGTCGCATTTCCTTGACAAACTTCATCATATGTAGGGTTTCTCTTATTGCCATCAATATAACCAGTTGAAGTCGTTATAACGCCTTTAAGTTGTTTAAAATAGGCTTCTACACCCCAAAAACATCCTCCAGCTAAAACAACATGCTTCATTTTATTCACCAACCTTAATATGTAGTTCTGTTAATTGAATATCTTCGACAGTTGATGGTGCTTGCATCATTTGATCTTTTGCACTTTGTGTCTTTGGAAAAGCAATAACATCTTTAATATTGCTTGTATGTGTCATAAGCATCACAATACGATCTAAACCTAAAGCAAGCCCACCATGAGGTGGTGTTCCATATTTTAATGCATCAACAAAAAATCCAAATCTTTCTTTAACATCTTGATCACTAATACCTAAAGTTTTAAACATTAATGATTGAACTTCTTGATTATGGATTCTTATAGATCCGCCACCAATTTCATAACCATTTAAAACAATATCATATGCTAAAGCCATTGCATCTTTAGGATTATTTTTTAAAACTTCTACATCACTAGGTGCAGTAAATGGATGATGTTTTGCATAAAATCTTTGTTCTTCTTCACTATACTCTAATAAAGGCCAATCAACAACCCATAAAAATTCATAAACTTCTGGATTTATTAGATTAAACATTTCTGCTAATTCAATTCTTAAAGCACCAAGGGCATTTAGAACTTGATCATATTTTCCTGGAACAAAAAATATAGTTTCGCCTTCTTTAATATTTAATTGTTTTAAAATATCATCATTGACAAATTTTAAAATGCTACCTTTAACTTCACCTTGTTGTTTTTTTAAAAATGCAAGAGCTTCACCATGATTTTTTTTAACATGTGCACTAAGTGCATCCATTTGTTTTCTAGTCAATTCACTAGATTTTTCTAAACGAATACCTCTAATTTCTTCTTTATCATTAAATAAAGGAATATCTATACCATTAAAAATAGTTTTATAATCTTCGATATGTAGTTCATATCTCATATCAGGTTTATCTGAGCCATAGACTTCCATTGCTTCTTTATATTGCATTTTTCTAAAAGGTGTTTTAATATCAATATTTAATACAGTTTTAAATGTATAACTTAAGATACGTTCAACAACACCTTGAATATCTTCAGGTTCAATAAAAGATTCTTCAATATCAATTTGTGTAAATTCTGGTTGACGATCTGCTCTTAAATCTTCATCTCTAAAACATTTAGCAACTTGAAAATATTTTTCAAGACCAGCAACCATAAATAATTGTTTATATAATTGTGGAGATTGTGGTAAAGCATAAAATTGCCCTCCATATAATCTAGAAGGTACTAAGTAATCTCTAGCCCCTTCAGGTGTAGATTTACCTAATACTGGTGTTTCAATTTCTAAAAAGCCTTCATCAACTAAAACACTTCTAATGGCTTGCACAATTTGATGTCTTTTAATAAGATAGTTTTGCATAATTGGTCTTCTTAAGTCCAAATAACGATATTTTAATCTTGTTTCTTCTAATGCATCACTATCATCTAACACGCTAATAGGTGGTGTTAAAGCAGTATTTAAAATGGTAATTGATTCAACCTCAATTTCTATTTCTCCTGTTTTAATATTTAGATTTTTACTTTCTCTTTCAACAACAACACCAAATGCTTCAATAACAAATTCAGCTCTTAATTTTAAAGCTGTTTCATAAAAAGCATTGCCAGGCTTGACAACAAGTTGAGTAATACCTTTAATATCTCTTAAATCAATAAATATAAGACCACCCAAATTACGTGATTTTTGTACCCAACCTTTTAATAAAACTTTTTCATTTAAATTTTCTAATGTTAATTCATTGTTATGATGTGTATATTTCATAGTTCGACTCCATTTTGTGCTTTTAGATAAGACACAATATTTTCAATTTTGACATTTTCTTGATTTTCAGTTTTTGTATTTTTAATAGCAACAAACCCTTGTTTATATTCATCTTCACCTAAAATAATAATAAACTTAGCTTGATATTTTAATGCTTCTTTTAACTGACCTTTAAAAGATTTATTCGTGTAATTCATATCAGCACTTAAAGATGCTAATCTTAAATCATGTAATAATTTAACTGATTCTTTTTTAAAATCTTCTCCAAATGTTAAAACATAAACATCAAGTGCTTTTGAATCATATAAACCAGGATTTTCTTCATCAATAGCCATGAGTAATCTTTCCATACCAAAAGCAACACCAATACCTGGCAAATCAGGACCACCAAGTTCTTGAATTAAACTTTGATAACGACCCCCACCACCTAAGACATTTTGTGCACCAAAGCCATTAATATTTGCTTCAATTTCAAATACGGTATGACTATAATAATCTAAGCCTCTAACCAATCTTGGTGCGAGTTCATATTTAACACCTGCAGCATCTAAATATCGAATTACTTGTTCAAAATAAGATTTGGAAAAACTATTTAAATAATCAATAGGTGTCGGTGCAGATATAACTGCCTCATGCTTTTGATCAATCTTACAGTCTAAGATACGTAAAGGATTTTTATCTATTCTTATTTGACAATCTTGACATAAAGTCTCTTTATAAGGCTCAAAATGAGCTCTTAATGCTTCTTGATATATAACTCTAGATTCATGATCACCTAAGCTGTTTAAACGTACTTTAACACCTTTTAGACCTAATCTTTTAATCAAATCATAAGATAATGTAATAACTTCAGCATCCAATGCTGGATCCATCGATCCAAGTGCTTCAAGACCTACTTGATAAAACTGGCGATAACGTCCCTTTTGTGGTCTTTCATATCTAAAATTTGGTCCAATATAATATATTTTTTGTTGCGACATATCAACATACAGTTTATTTTCAACATAACTTCTAATTACACCCGCTGTACCTTCAGGTCTAAGTGTTAATTTTCTATCACTTCGATCTAAAAAATCATAAGTTTCCTTAGTTACCATATCTGATAAGTCATTTTCTCTATGAAACACTTCTGAATATTCCATAATCGGTGTACGCATTTCATGAAATCCATATAGCTTCATCACATCTTTAATTTCAGATTCTAATTTTTGCCATTTACCACTTTCATTTGGTAATACATCATACGTACCTTTAACGCGATTTGATTTCATTGTATCTCTCCTTTGTCATTTCATAGACCATCATATCCGATGATAAAACATGTGTTACTTTTTTATATACATAAGGATACGAAGATTTAAATATATATCTATTTTTTTCTATAACTCTTCCACTTGCTAGATTATTTTTTAAATGTTTAATTAAAAGCTTATCATAACCATATACTTCAAATCCAACTTCAGTCACAATTTCTAATGCTTTTGTCATAATGCCTAATCCCCAATAATCCTTATGGATAACATACCCAACTTCATAAGCATTTTGCCCTTTAATTTTAGTATGAAAATCAATAGTACCAATCATTTTGTTACAATTGATATCTATAATTGCATAACCAATAGGAATTCCATTTTTAGGTCTTTGAAAAAATACACTTTTAATTGATAATTTTGCATCTTTAAGACTAGTCATTGGACCCCATGTCAAAAACTTAGTTACTTCTAAGTCCTTGCCATAATCATACATATCTATAGCGTCATTTTTTTGTAATGTTCTAAGCATATAATGATCAAAATATTTTACAGGCATATTTTTTAAAATATTCATATTCTACCTCTATAAAAAAACGTCCTTAAAAAAATCTAAGGACGAAAAATCGCGGTACCACCTTAGTTCTAGAATAACTTCTAGCACTCATTGATTTCTATATGCCTCCAAAGGTGTCACTTATCTAACAACCGTTAAATTCCTTTTTCTTAGGCGATTAAATTACAAAATCATTTTATATTTTTTTTTATATTTTGTCAATCAATATTCAATCAAAATAGTCACAGGACCATCATTTATCGATTCGACTAGCATATGTGCTTGAAAAACACCGGTTTCAACATGAAATTTTTCTTTTAATAACATCACAAACATTTCATATAATTGAATTGCTTTATCAGGTCGACAAGCTTCAATGAATGAAGGACGATTATTACCAATAACATTACCATATAAAGTAAATTGAGAAACTGCTAATATTTGTCCATTAACTTGTCCTAAATTCAAGTTTAGCTTCCCATTTTCATCTTCAAAAATTCTTAATTTAACAATTTTATCTGCCATTTTTTTTACAATTTCTTGATCATCATTAATATGAAAACCAATATAGAGCAAAAATCCTTGATTAATTTGACCAACAACATTATTTAAAACACTTACTTTGGCTTGACTAACCCTTTGACATACAACTCTCATTGAAAATCACGCTCAACTGAGGTGATATCATTCACCTTTTTAATATTAACCATAACATTATTTAATGCTGCTAAATTAGGAATTGACACTTTTAATTTAATAGTCATTTCAAGATTAGATGATGTCATCGCATTAACTTCTGCAATCGCAATATTCATAGCATTAACAGCCGTTACAACTTCTGTTAATAATGTTGGTCTTGCCGTACCTATAATTTTGATTCTTGTTGGATATTTACGATCAATATCTTCCGACCAAAACACTTCAAGTAATCGATTTTTGTCAAATTCTTTAAAATTAGGACAAAACTCGTTATGAATAACAATACCATTATTTTTAGAAACATAACCGATAATTTGATCACCTGGAATTGGTAAACAACAATTAGCAAGTTTAATTTGTGGACTTGATAAACCTTCGATAACAACACCCGTCTCATGATGTGTCGTAAGTTGTCTAGATACTTTTTCCATTTGTCTTATCAACAATTGATCTTTATCGATATCTTTACCTGTAATTTTTTGTGCAACAGTTTTTGGACTAAGTAAACCTTTACCAATCTCAAGGTTTAAATCTATAACGTTAGAAAGCATATTTTTTTCAAAATTCTTTTTAACAAATGCATCATCGATTTTTGTACGATCAATTTTTTGAGCAAACAATTCTTTTTCTAATAATGAATCACCTATTTGAATCAATTGATCACGATTTTGTTTATTTAAAACACTCTTAATTTTATGTTTTGCATGAGCAGATTTAGCAATTTTAAGCCAATCTTCACTAGGCCCTGTTTGATTTTTATTAGTTTTAACACTAACAATATCACCAGTAACCAATTGATAATCAAGTGTAACAATACGATTATTAACAATCGCCCCGACCATTTTATTACCAACATCCGTATGGATACGATACGCAAAATCAATTGGTGTAGCACCTTTTGGTAATTCAATGACTTCGCCTTTAGGTGTAAAAACATAAACATTCGCATCTAAAATATCACCTTTAATGCTACTAACAAATTCTTTAGCACCAAGATCAGTATCATCACTATCTTCACTCATTTTAAGTAATTCGCCATACCATTTTAGTTTTTGTGCAATTTCAAATTGTTCACGTTCTTTTGAATATGTTTTATTTTCTTTATAAGCCCAATGTGCAGCAATCCCATATTCAGCAATTTGATCCATCTCATGTGTTCTAATTTGTACTTCAAATAATGTACCATCTTCTGAAAGCACAGTTGTATGAAGTGATTGATACATGTTAGGTTTAGGCACTGCAATATAATCTTTAAATCTTCTTGGAATTGGTGTAAAGTTGGCATGAATTAATCCTAATGCTTGATAACATTGTTCAACTTTATCAACAATAATTCTAACTGCTAATAAATCATAAATATCTTCAAAAGCCCGATTATCTCTAACCATTTTTTTATAAATACTATAAATATTTTTAATTCGACCCTTTATTTCATAATCATCTAAATCATTTTTAGAAAACAGTTCCTTAATATGCTCGATAATTTGATCAATGGATGCTTCACGTTCGTTCTTCTTAGTTTGTATCATATTTGAAACTCTATAATACATTGGAGGATCTGTATATCTTAAAGATTTATCCTCTAATTCGGCCTTTATTCTAAAAATCCCTAGGCGATGAGCCAAGGGTGCATAAATTTCTAAAGTTTCACTTGCAATCCTATATTGTTTTTCTGGTGTCATTGATTGAAGTGTACGGATATTATGTAATCTATCTGCAATTTTAATCAATACAACTCGAATATCTTTTGCCATTGCTAAAAGCATCTTTTGATGATTATCAGCTTGAGAAGCAACCGTATTAAATTCAAGTTTTCCAATTTTGGTAACACCATCAACCATCGATGCAACATCATTGCCAAATTCTCTTTTAACATCTTCAAGTGTGAAATCAGTATCTTCAACAGTGTCATGTAGAAGTGCGGCAATAATAGTTGGTGGTCCTGCAGTAAGTTCAGTTAATATTTTTGCTACTGCGATAGGATGCGTAATATAGGGTTCGCCAGTTTTTCGCTTTTGCCCCATATGTTTCTCTTTAGCAATCAAATATGCTTTTTTAATTAGTTCTATATCCTCTTCTTTATGAATATATGAGGAAAAACTTTGTGCTAAAGAATCAAACAATTGATCTTGCATCTAAACACTTCTTTCTAATAAGTAATTAAAGTAAGTATATCATAATCACTTAACTTTTCTCTACCATTAAGATCTTTTAATTCAATTAAAAAAGCTAGTCCAAGAACAATACCGCCAAGTTTTTCAATAAGTTTAATAGTTGCTACCATTGTTCCACCAGTTGCAAGTAGATCATCTATAACTAATACTCTATCTCCAGGTTTAATTGCATCTGCATGAATAGACAATTCATTTGAACCATATTCTAATTGATATGATTCAGTCATTGTTTCTCTTGGAAGTTTTCCTGGTTTTCTAACTGGAGCAAACCCAATGCCTAAATTTGTTGCTACAGGACATCCAAAAATAAATCCTCTAGCTTCAGGTCCTACAATAACATCTGCTTTTCTTTCTTTTGCAAATTGCGTAAATGCGTCTGCAGCATATTTATATGCTTCACCATTTAACATTAATGGTGTAATATCTCTAAATAAAATCCCTTTTTTAGGAAAATCTGGTACATCTGCAATATATTTTTTTAAGTCCACTTTTAAGCCTCCATGATTTAATCTTAATTTCAAGAATACTTATTCATTTTACCACATAAATCCAACTTTAATCAAGTATGCTATAATGAGTATAGGTGATAAAAATGATACCATTAGCATATCGTATGAGACCAACTAAATTTGAAGATATTTTTGGTCAAGACCATCTTATTGGTCAACAAGGTGTACTTAATATTATGCTTAAAAAACATAAGATTATGTCATTCATACTTTATGGTCCTCCTGGAACAGGAAAAACGACCATAGCAAGTATTTTTGCAAGTCAATCAAAACTTGATACATATTTTTTTAATGCGTCAACAGATAACAAAGCTAAACTAAAAGATGTAATTGACATGACAGCATATCATGATATTTTATTAATTATTGATGAAATTCATCGTATGAAAACAGATATTCAAGATTATTTGTTACCTTATCTTGAAAATGGACATGTTACAATTATTGGACTAACTACGCTTAATCCTTATCAAAGTATTAATTTAGCGATTCGTTCACGTTGTCATCTATATGAAGTTGTAAACTTAGATGATGAATCCATAGCTTTAGCAATAAAAAAAGGATTATTAGCATTAGATGTTGATATCCGTATCGATCAAAATGCTTTAGATACAATCGTTAGATTATCTAATCATGAAATTCGCACTGCACTTAATATTTTAGAAAGTGCATCATTCTTATTAGAAGATGGAGATTTATTAACTTCTGAAGTGGTTTTTCGTGTTGCAGGTAAAGTTCATCATGATTTAGATAAAGATCAAGATAACTTCTATGATTTGTTAAGTGCCCTTCAAAAATCTATTAGAGGATCTGATGTCGATGCAAGCATTCATTACTTAGCAAGACTTATTACCCTTGAAGATTTACAATCTATTATTAGACGATTATTAGTCATTGCTTACGAAGATATCGGATTAGCAAACCCAATGATGGGTATGAAAGTCGCAAGTGCTTGTGATAGTGCTTTAAAAGTAGGATGGCCAGAAGCAAGAATTATTTTAAGTGTTATTGTTGTTGACATGGCTTTATCACCTAAATCTAATACAGCTTATTTAGCAATTGATAAAGCATTAGAAGCATATCAAGAAACTGATACCGGTAGTGTTTCACCAAATGCTAGCAATCGCGAAATTGCAAAAGATCCTAACTTATATAAATACCCTCATTTAGATGAAAACAGTTTAAATGATCAAAATTATTTGCCAGAAAAAATTAAAGATGAAATTTATTATGTGCCTAAAGATGAATCGAGTTATGAAAAAGCACTTTCTATTCGTCTTTCTGAAATTGACAAAATTAAACACAAAAAAAGAACTTAATTTATATTTATAATGAAAAACATTTTCTAATAATTTTAGGAAATGTTTTTATTTGCAAATAAAAAGCACCCTTTTTCAAATCATACATAATTATATTTCATGTATACTTTTAGGATGCATTTTAATACTTATTTTAAATGTTTATTAAATTTATTTTAATTTTTTGATTTAACAATTGCATATATAATTGCAGCTGGCCAAAAAACTATAATCAATACAATTAAAACACATACATCTACTCCATCATCTTTTTTATCACTTGAAGTTGAAGTTGTCGTATTTTGATATTGATTATTTTGATATTGATATTTTTTTTCTTCAGGTTCCTTATATGAATCATTTTTCGTGCCACAATAAGGGCATTCTTTTTGTTTATCACTTAATGAATATCCGCAAGATTTGCATTGTAACGCCATCTTATTTTACCTTCTTATCGTTAGCGCTTGTAAATTTACCTTGTTTATCAAAATATGCATCTTCATCTACTACCGGAATACTTTTTCCTTCTAATGTTGGTTTAACTTCATTTATGCGGTCATTTAATATATCCATTGAGAAAAATAATGCTACAAAACCAATTACTGTTATAAACAATACAATTACTGCCAAAACAATATGTGAATTATCACCTTTTAATAATAAACGTAAAACAAAAGGTAATAATTGAATCGCAAGTACAAATTTTAAAAGTACATATTGATTTCCACGATCATTATTAACAGTAGAAACATAAATACCAAATATGATAAGCAATGCTAAGACAAATCCTTTTGATATCCAATAAAGAATAATCGAAGTTCTATCTAATAAAGTCATAGATTCTAAATCATCTAAAACAAATCCAAGAACTAACGAGAATGCGATAATCAGTAATACTATAATATTAAAATATATTTTCTTTTTCATTATTTATCCCTCTTTACTGATTGTCCACACTCAGGACAAAATTTTGCATTTGAAGACAATTCAGCATTACAATTTTTACATCTTATAATTTGTGCAGCTCCACATATAGGACAAAATTTAGCAGTTTCTTCAATCATTTGATGACAATTGACACATTCAACAGTTTTCTTAGGCTTTTCTGAAACCAAATCACTTGTTAAATTTGCAGCTTGTTTACCAACACCAAGTCCAACACCTAATCCAACCCCAACAGCAGCCATACCACCTGCAGCACCTTCGTTTTTGGCTGCAGAGTCTAAAACATCAAATCCACGTGATGTTCTATATCGATTATCACCTAAAATATTAAATTCAGCATTTCGATTAAGAATATCATTAATAATTGCTAAATCTTCATCAGGAATATTTATACTTTCATAATAAAAATTCACAATTTCTAAACCAAATCTTTCAAATTCAGGACTTAGAATTTCAAAAGAAGCTTTTGATATTTCATCTAAATACACAGAAATATCTAATATGTTTATTTGATTTTTAATAAAATATTGTGCTATTAAAGATTTAATTTTTGTGTTAATAATTGATCTGAAAAATTGATTTATAATATCAAAATCAACAACTGTAGCCCCACCTAATGATCCCACAAGTTGTGAAATTAAAAATTGATAATTACTAATTCTTAATGCGTATTGTCCTCTAGCTCTTACATTAATTTTAACTTGAAATTTCGGGTCTAATAATTGAATTGGATCATTTGTTCCCCACAACATATCTAATTTCATAGTTTTATTAACATAATATACTTCTAAAGTAAAAGGAACCTGCCCATTATGTGCATCTTTAATAAATGTTTTAATAAATGGAAAATTTTCACTATCAAGTATATATGTTCCACTTTCAACAATGTGCATAATTTTACCCCCATGGACAATTATACCAACTTGACCAGGGCCTACAATTAGTTTTGATTTTGTATTAAATTCATGATTTGGATGCTTATATATTAACCAACGACGATCCTCAAATCCCTCAAACTTACATACATCTAAAATTCCCATAGAATACCCCTTTTTATTTTTATAATATATTTATCGTAACCATTATAAGATGAATAATGGATATGCCAATACCATAACCAGCTAATATACCAGTTGTTAGTCTTCTTATATGATTTGATTCTATTTTAAATACATATTGAATTCCACCATCAATTAACATTGGAATAACAAATAAAAATGTATAAAATCCAAAATGTAAATTTAATAAATAAAATATAGGTGAAACAATTAATTCTGCAAACATAATACCTGTACAACGATAACATAAAAAAAACTGGTAATTTTTAATAAAAAATGAACGACTTGGCTTTTGATGGCATCCACATGCATGTCCAAAATACATAGAAAATAGCCATAACCGATTTTTTTTAGAAACTATGTTTGTCTTTGTCTGCATCTAATACCCCACCGATATAATCATACTATCATTATAATTTAAATTTTAAAAAAAACCAAGTATTTATTTAACTTGGTTTAATTTATTTACTATAATTATATTTTGTCATATTTCTGTTGAGATAATAACTGGTATTGTGATTGGACTTCTTCTTGTTTCTTGATAAATAAAACGATTGATATCATTTCTTACATCACGTTTATATTCATTCCAATTAATATATTTACTTTGAAGATGCTTTTCACTAGTTTTATAAAATAATTCTTTTATTTTTGCAAGTATTTCTTCGGATTCTTTTACATAAACAAATCCTTTTGAAACAACCTCAACTTCACCTAAAATCTTTTTGTTTTTAGGACTAACATGAGCAACAATTAATAACACACCGTCTTCAGCAAGTAATTCACGATCTTTCATAACATAATCATTAACATCACCAACTGCTGTTCCATCAATTAAGATTTCACCGGCATTAATATCATTTTTACTGACATAAACTTCTTTATCTTTATAATTAAAGACATCACCATTATCAAGTAAAAATACTTTATCAGCTGTATAATTTAATTCCATTGCAAGTTTTCTAACACCATATTGATGTCTAAATTCGCCAATTGTAGGAATAATATATTCAGGTTTTAATATATTTATCATCATTTTAAGTTCTTCAGCTGTCGCATGAGATGCTGTTAATAAACGTTTATCAATCACTTCAACATCAGCCTCACTACGATATAAGATATCAAGTGTTCTGGCAGCCATTTTTTCAGTACCTGGTATCGGTGCAGTCATTAATACAACTGTATCAACATCATTAATTTGAATAAGTCTATCATTTTTTTTGCACATTCTTTGAAGCATAAAGAAAGGTTCATGACGATTACCTGTTACAAGTGCAACGATATCAGGATCATCATTTTTATTTTTATCATCAATAAATTTTAAATTAATCAATGAATCTTTAGGTATTTCTAAATACCCATTTTCTATAGCAATATCAACAATTCTTTGTGCGCGTCGACCAATAATTACGATTTTTTTATGATGTTGTAAACTGATGTTTACTGTATGTTGAATTTTTCTTAAATCAGATGAGAACAAAGAAACAATGATTCTTCCTTGTGCATTAGCAAATATACTATTAAGTTTATGATCTAGTGCTTGATTCACTCCGCCATTTAAGACCAAAGTTGATCCTAATGATTCTGTTAATAACAACAATACATTTTTTTCGGATAATTCGTTAATTTTTCTAAAATCTGTTTGATATTTAATATCACCACTTTGATCAAATGTGAAATCACTAGTGTAAACAATAACACCATCAACGGTATGAATTGCAATACCAACTGATTCAGGAATTGAATGGGTTGTATTAAAAAATGTAACACGTACATTTCCAAATTTTATAATAGTATTTTGATTTATTGTATTAAATGTATAATCCTCAACATTTAAATTAGCATCTTTAACCATATCTTTAACAAGTTGCATTGTAAAATTAGTCGCATAAATAGGCACATTTAATTCATTGATTAAATGTGGAATTGCGGCTATATGATCTTCATGTCCATGAGACAAAAAAATACCTTTAATTCTATCTTTAGCACGTATTAAAACACGATAATCAGGGATAATTTCATCAACCCCATAAAGTTCTGAACTTGGATATTTAATACCTGCATCCAAGATAAAAAGACTTCTATCTACTTCTACTACATACATGTTTTTTCCGTTTTCGCCAAGTCCCCCTAGCGCAAAAAATCTTATTTGACTCATTTACACACTTCCTTCATACTGAATCGCACATTATTTCATATACATTATAACATGTTTTGGCAATTTAACAATGATTTTGTTTTAAGATATGGTATCATTAAATTAGGTGATAGCATATGGTAAATTATCCGATAAAACGTAAAGTCCATACAAAAACTACAAATTACGCAAACCTCGGTATGACATTAGAATCAGACATTGAACAAACAAATGAATACTACTTAGAACATCAAATTGCGGTGATTTATAAAAAACCAACACCTATTCAAGTTGTGAGTGTTTCATATCCTGCAAGAAATAAAGCAAAAATTACTGAAGCTTATTATAAAACCCCTTCAACAACTGATTTCAATGGTATTTATAAAGGGAAATATATTGATTTTGATGCCAAAGAAACTAATTCAAAAACATCAATGCCCCTAAAAAATGTACATCCACATCAAATCGAACATTTAAGAAACATAAGTAAACATCAAGGTATTGCTTTTTTAATTGTACAATTTAAACAATATAATGAGTATTATTTGTTGCCTTTTGACATATTAATATCATTTTGGGATTCTCAATATGAAAATACAGGACGAAAATCCATCCCATATGATACATTTAAAAAGCAGGCTTATCTTATTCCATTTGGATATCAACCAAGATTAGATTATTTGAAAATTGTTGATCAATATTTTTTATAATATATTTTGTTCGGCGATTGCATAAATTCTTTTATGCGTTAACATAAGTATTAAATAAACAACAATTCCCGTTGTTAATATATATGTTATATTATAACTTAAACTATACAACCATATATTGCCGTCGACAAAACTAAAAATGCGTGTTGCTAAATTAGGATCGGCATTACCATTTTCTACTTCAGATAAGGCATAATCAATACTACTACTCCATAAAACAACACCACTTAGTGTACTTGATATCAATCGAATGATACTAACTAGTATTATGGATTTAACAACAGAACTAAATTTTGAAAATTGTTTTTTAAATAAACCTGAAAGACCAAAAGCCATAAATGGTAGCACATAATCAAATAAAACTAATAATAAGATTTGATATGAGTTCCAAGATGTACCCGTCCATGTTTCGAGTGTATCTCTTAATGCCGACAAATAAATCATGTAATCAAATGAAAAATTATAAACACCAAATAAAAATCCGGCTATTAATCCAAATTCAAGACCACAAGTTAATCCAATAAGGATTAATGGAATCATCGAAATTCCGAAAAACTTTCCACCAAATGGCATACTTAAATTTAAACCAGGTATTTGACTTGAAATAATATCAAAAACCACTGCAATTGCTAATAAAATAGCAGTTAAAACTAACTTTCTTAATACTTTTTTGTTACCCATCTTTCTTTCCTCCTTAGAAAATAAAAAAAATTTCTACGGATGGCCAAAGAAATTGATAGTAATTGATATAATTAACTTTATACCGACTATCCCTCCGCTGGTATCATCCAGATCAGGTTCTTCGGGTCGACTTTCGTCCTCTCAGCTTATGCTCCCCGTAGTGATCACTAAAAATATAACACACTTTTTATTTAAAAACAATAAAGGAGACTTATTTTATGTCAACAGGTGAAATTATTGTACTTGTTACGTTAGGCGTTTTACTTATTTTTATATTATTACCTTCATTCTTATATGTAAAAGAAAATGAAATTGTCATTATCGAACGCTTTGGAAAATATCAACACTCAATTGAAACACCCGGTATTTATTATCTTATACCATTTATCGAACGTGCAGTTCAACGTGTTTCAAAAAATGATTTTTATATTAATAAAAAAATCAAAAAACAAGAAGGTATTGATCAAAAGATTATTGTAACTTATCATATAAAAGTATTTGATGAAATGCTTTTTGTTTATGCATCTTTAGATTCAGTTAAGACAGTTCATACTTTTCTTATTCAAACTATATTAACTAAAATGGATCATGCAATTGCTTTAGAAGAAATAAAGACATATGCAAAGCAATTTGGATTCGAAATCCTTGAAATAATATATAATAATAAATAATAATTTTATGTTATTTTATGTAATTTTATTGAATTTAGAATAATTTATGATATAATATATTCGAAGGAAGTGAGATTATGAATATCACATGGTTTAATGAAAAGCCCAAAGATTGTGTTATCACAATAGGTAATGGTAGCCTTACTTTAAACAAACCAGCTACAATGTTTTTTGAAAATGCATATTCAGTTATGTTAGGTATTAATCAAGATGATAAAATGTTATATATCAAACCTCTAAATAAACAAAGAGCAATGATGCACGATATACCTGATAACAGTAAATATCGAATTACTATTCGCAGTTCATATAGCAGAATAACAAATAAAGCATTTTTAAACGAGATTGTTGATTGGTTCAATATTGATGTAATCAATAACATTATGAAGTTTAAAGCAAATTGGGATCAAAATAATGAAGTCTTATTAGTAGATTTGAAGGAGGTTCTATAAATGGAATGGTTGGAATGGGTATGGTTAGGAATTTTTCTTGGAGCACTGCTTCTTGAGTTTGCAACTTCAGATATGGTGAGCATATGGTTTTCACTAGGTGCACTTCCAAGTTATCTATTAGCAGTTTTTAATGTAGCACCCTGGATTCAAATTACATTATTCTTTGTAGTAGTTGCTATTCTTTTAGCATTTACAAGACCTGTTGTTTTAAGATATTTTAAAACTAATGAAATAAAGACAAATGTTGATTCTATCATTGGTCAACATGCGCTTGTTACTGAAAAAATTACACCTGATGTTGTCGGTGCAGTTAAAGTTAAATCTCTTATCTGGTCTGCAGTATCGGAACAAACAATCGAAGTAAATTCACATGTTCGCATCCTTGATGTCGAAGGTGTAAAACTTATCGTAGAAAAAATAAACGAATGAAAGAAGGTTAAATTATGGGATTACAAAATTTATTAGCGCCTGTTCTATTAGGTACGGGTGGAGTCATTGGTATTATTGTTGGTATTATCGTTTTTATCATTTTAGCTTCAAGTTTTAGACTTGTAACTCAAACAAAAAAATATGTTGTTGAACGTCTTGGTGGTTATCACAAATCATTAGGTGTTGGTGTTCACTGGATAGTTCCTATTTTTGATAGAGTTGTAAATATTGTTTCATTAAAAGAACAAGTCAAAGACTTTGATCCTCAACCTGTTATTACTAGAGATAATGTAACAATGCAAATTGATACAGTCATCTTCTTCTCAATTACAGATCCAAAAGCTTATACTTATGGAACAGAATCTCCAATGTTAGCAATTGAAAAAATATCTGCTACAACATTACGTAATATTATTGGAGACCTTGATTTAGATCAAACACTTACATCAAGAGATTTAATTAATACAAATATGAGAAGAATCTTAGATGAAGCAACTGACCCATGGGGTATTAAAGTCAACCGTGTCGAAGTTAAAAACATTCTTCCGCCAAAAGATATTCGTGATTCAATGGAAAAACAAATGCGTGCTGAACGTGAAAAACGTCAAACCATTTTAATTGCTGAAGGTGAAAAACGTTCTGCTATTTTAAAAGCTGAAGGTGAAAGAGAAGCTGTCATTTTAAGAGCTGATGCTTATAAGCAAGAAAAGATTTTACATGCTGAAGGTGAAGCAGATGCCTTTTATAAGATTAAAGAAGCTGAAGCACTTGGTATTAAACTTATTAAAGATGCTAAAGCTGATGAAACTGTCTTAAAATTTAAAGCTTATGAAACACTTGCTAAAATGGCTGATGGTCAAGCAACTAAACTTGTTGTTCCAACTAATATTACTGATTTAGCTTCATCAATTATGATGGCAGCTGAATTTGCAAAACCTGAAAAAAAAGAAGTTAAAAAAGATAGTAAATAAAAATTATATAAATAAAAAACGATGAAATTAATCATCGTTTTTTTTATTTTTCAAATATAATTAATGGCACTTCCATCTCACCTTTAGTCAAACCGGCATGATGGCCTTTATAAATAGCTTCTTTTTTAAATTTTAAGTAACGATCTGAAATAGCAACTCCAACAAAATCCCCTACAAATTTATCTAGCATCGGATGTTTAATTCCAGAGCCTATTAAACCACTTTCAATAAAATCAGCAGATGCATAAAGTTTATAACGCTTTCCATATGTTTTTCTAAATATATTTTCAAATTCTAATCGCTTTTCTGCTTTAACAAAAAATGCCGGAGTTCTTGGTTCTAAAGAAGGTTTTTTTTCAAACATCTCATATAAATATGAATCATTTGTAAACTCAATAGGTTTAACTTCAATTTGGCCATGATCAGCCATAATGATTAATAGAGAACTTTCACCTAATTTTTGGCTCATTATTTGAATTTTATTTGATAAAGATTTAATTTCTTCTTTAACCTCTTTACTCATTGGCCCAAATTTATGTTCTTTATCATCAGGATTTATCCAATATACATATGTAAATGTATCTTCTTTCATATGACTAATTTCTAAAGCTCGCTCTAATTCATCATCGAAAGTTTCAAATCCATCTTTAACAAATGAAGGGAATACGCCATAAGTTTTAACTTTTTGATTTGCTTGCTCAATATAATCAAATATAGTTTTATGCTTTAAATATTTATCTTTTAGATTTATATCTATTTTTTTGCTTGAATCATAATAATCTTTATTTAAAAAGATAATATCATAAATATCTTCATCAGGAAAATATTGGGTCCATCCTAAATAACCACTTTCATAAGGAGATTTTGCAGTCAAAATTGCATGGGTTGCTGCAACAGTTGTCGGCGGATAAATCGATGTTATTTTTTTAACAACATATTTTCTTAAAAAATCTTGACGCTTTAAATCTTTTTTAACAATATTTGTCCCCATGCCATCTAAAATAAATAAAAAGACATGTTTATAATTTTTGTTTAATACTTCTTTTAATTCAGGAATTAGATCTAAATCAGTTTTATGACCATAATGTGCAAGTATTGTGTGAGAAACATTTAGTATAGAATTACTATAATCAGGTTTCATCAACTTCATCTAACAATACCTCTAATTAATTTTTGTTCAACTTTTTTATCACCAAAAACAAGTGAATCTAGCACAAGTTTTTGTGCTTCTTCAATACCTTTTTGATTAACATAAAGTGTAGCAATAACATCGCCTTCATGAACAAAATCACCGATTTTTTTATGCATTTCAATTCCAACACTTGGATCAATAATATCGGCTTTTGTTTCTCTACCAGCACCTAAAAGCATTGCTGCTTTACCAATAGATAATGCGTCCATATCAACAACATATCCTTTTTTATTGGAAACTACCGGTATTGTATGTTTAGAAATATAATCACCAAAATGTGATAAAGCTTCTTTATCTCCACCTTGAGCTACAACAAATTCAACAAATTTTTGATATGCTTTTCCACTTTCAATACTATCTTTAATCAAGGTAATTGACTCATCATTATTTTTAGCAATTTTAGCATCTATTAATAATTGACTTGCAATAACTGTAACAACTTCCATTAAATCTTTAGGCCCTTTACCTTGAAGTGCATCAATTGCTTCATAAACTTCTAATGCATTTCCTATTTTATTACCTAAAGGTTCATTCATATTTGTTAAAATTGCAGTCACTTTTTTACCTGCTAATCGTCCAATATCAACCATTAGTTGTGCTAAAACTTTTGCATCTTCTTCGGTTTTCATAAATGCACCATGTCCAACTTTAACATCAAGCACAATTGCATCTGCTCCACTTGCTAATTTTTTTGACATGATTGATGATGCAATCAGTGGAATAATATCAACAGTTGCAGTTACATCTCTAAGTGCATATAATTTTTTATCTGCCGGTGCAATATGTCCACTTTGACCAACTACAGCAATCCCTATATCATTAACTTGTTTAATAAAGTCAGCTGGGTCAAGTTCTACATGAAAACCTTTAATACTTTCAAGTTTATCAATTGTACCACCTGTATGTCCAAGTCCTCTACCACTCATTTTAGCAACTTTTGCACCTAAACTAGCAACAATTGGTGCTAAAACCAATGTAACTTTATCGCCAACACCACCAGTTGAATGTTTATCAACTTTTATACCTTTAATACCACTTAAATCCATGATATCGCCAGAATCTCTCATTGCTAACGCAAGATGTGTTGATTCTTCATGATTCATCCCTTTAAAATATATTGCCATAAGTAAGGCGCTCATTTGATAATCGGGCATATTGCCTTTTGTATATGCTTCAATTAAATATGATATTTCATCTTTTGATAATACTTCGCCATCACGTTTTTTTGTAATTAAATCTATAGCTCTCATAAAATCACTCCTCCTAAATATTTTACCACAAATGATAAACTTATGTTATAATAGCAACGGTGATAAAACATGATAAAACTTGCAATGGTTAGACACGGTCAAACCAACTATAATTTTAATGGTTTAATTCAAGGAAGAATCAATATTCCATTAAATGAAACCGGAAAAAAACAAGCTTTAGATCTTGCTCAATTTTTAAAACTTGAAAATAATCATTTTGATATGGTATTAAGTTCACCATTATCACGTGCATTAGAAACTGCTTATATTATTTCAAATTATTTAGAAATTTTTCAACCTATTTTGATTATTCAAAAATTTGTTGAACGTGATTTCGGATTTTTGGATGGTCTTTCTGTTACACATGGCAGAGATTTTGTTCGATCAAAATCACAACATCCAACTTTTGAAAATGATCAACAATTAATTCAAAGAATTGTATCACATACTTTTGATTTACTAAAAGACCACGATGGGCAAACATTACTTTGTGTTGCACACTCACATGTCATAAAAGCACTACTTATCTATAGCAATCCAAAAGATTTTACATTTGCTGATTATATTCTTGGAAATGGTGATATTTTATATTTTGAAATTTCTAAAAACCAAATTAAATTTATTCAACATAAAGAAAATCCAATAAAATAATATTTATATAACAAAAAAGATGTTAATGACATCTTTTTTTTATTTAAAATCACTATTAACTAAGTCATAAACCATTTTTGCAATATCTGCAGTTGATAAATTTTCAATATCTTCAAATGGAATCACAGGATGAATCTTCATATAAATTTTTGTGCTTCTCCATGGAAATCTTTTATGAATTTGTGTCATATTTTTCATACTAATAACTAATAAATCAGTTTTTGCTTTCATCGCAAGTTTATATGCACCAGGTCTCATTTCAACCATTTGTTCATTCTCCCTTGTACGAATACCACCTTCAGGAAAAATTACATAATTCATGCCATCTTTAGCATTTCTTATTGCGTTAACTAAACCTTTTGCAGTATTTCTATCACTAGATCTATCAATTACAAAAGATCCTAAATATTTTAAATATTTTCCAATTAACGGATATGACATCACTTCTGATTTAGGTGTAAAAGTTGTAGGTCTTTTAAGTACTTCCATAATTGGAAAAGGATCAAGTAAAGATTTATGATTTGCATAAGTGGTTAACAATCGATCATTTTTGGGAATATTTTCTCTACCTTCAACATTGACTCTTACTCTAAAAATAAAATGATTTATTAGAAACGTTATACTATGCGCCATATAATTTTTTAATTTATTGGTAGGTTTTGTTTTTGACATCCAAATAAAATTAATATAAACAAATAAAAGCATAACAAGTATGCCTATAGGGTAGCCAATAACAATCCATATAGGGATTAAATACCATAATGGTATCCATAGATACATGCCTATAGCAAATGCAAAAAATGAAATTAAAAATACGGCACTAATCATAATTGTTTCCTTTCGTACACTGCAAAAATCAGTGAAGGACTCATTTTTTTATTAACTAACTTAAATTCTGATAAATCAAATTTTGGAAAATATACGTTACCTTCATAATGACTTAACACATAAGTAATATATAACTTATTAGCATAAGGCAATGCAAGTTTATATATAGTTTTTCCACCAATAATAATAATATCTTCATTTATATTTTTTAAAAATTCATGAATATCTTTAACTAATATAGCATCCTCGTAAGACTTATCATCTAAGTTACATACATAAATCTTCTTAAATGGTAAAGGTTTAGTTTTATAATAGCTTTTAAGTGATTGATAAGTTAAATCACCCATTAAAACTATTTTTTGATTGACTATATTTTTATAATATAAAAGATCTTCTTTATAATGCCAAGGTAGCTCATTATCCCTACCTATTAGCCAATTTTCGTCCATTGCCCATATCATTGATATCATACAGCAACTTTTCCTTTAATCGCCGGATATGGATGATAATCTTCCAATTTGAAATCTTCAAATTTAAAATCAAATAATGATTTAACTTCAGAATTTAAAACCATGGTTGGACGTTTTCTAGGTTCTCTAGACAACTGAAGTTTAATTTGCTCAATATGATTTTGATAAATATGTGCATCACCTAATGTATGTACTAAGTCACCAACTTCATAACCTGTTACTTGAGCAACCATCATAAGCAACAAAGCATATGATGCAATATTAAAAGGTACACCTAAAAATATGTCAGCACTTCTTTGATATAATTGAAGTGATAATTTATGATTTGAAACATAAAATTGAACAAGTAAATGACATGGTGGAAGCGCCATGTCTTTTATTTCTGCTGGATTCCATGCAGATACAATCATACGTCTTGAATTAGGATTGTTCTTTAGCTCATCTAATATAAACTGAATTTGATCTATACCATTAAAATTACGCCATTGTGCACCATAAACAGGGCCTAAATCACCATATTTATTGGCAAACTTTTCGTCATTTTGAATTTTAGCAACAAATTCATCCATAGTTTCACCATGATAATCTAAACTCTTAGTAAAACTTTTATATGGCCAATCATTCCAAATTTTCACACCATGATCTACAAGATATTTAATATTGGTATCGCCTTGAATAAACCATAGCAATTCATGAATAATTGATTTTAAATGAACTTTTTTAGTGGTAAGCAAAGGAAATCCTTCACTTAGATCAAAACGCATCTGATAACCAAAAAGACTATAAGTTCCTGTTTGCGTACGATCCATCTTAAATGTACCATGTTCAAGTACATCATTGCATAACTCTAAATATGGTTTCATTTAAAACCCTCCTTATTTTGCTAATTCATATAACGCTTCGGTATAGATTACAATTGCTTTAAAGAAATCATCTAAATCAATGTATTCGTTTTTTTGATGAATATATGTTGGTTTGTCTAAAAAGTGAGGTCCAAAAGCAACTGTATTTTTCATTGCGCGTGCAAATGTACCACCACCAATAGTAATAGGTTTTGCTTTTTTATCATGTGTATTTTTACGATAAACATCCATTAATGTTTTTACTAATGGTGAATTAGGATCTTCATAAAGTAATGCTTGATGATTGTCAACAATCACTTCAGCAAAATATGGAGCAACTTTATCTTTTATTAATTCAACAGTTTTATTAAAATCTACACCGTGAGGATATCTTAAATTTAAATTAATTTGATAAATATCATCTAATGTTTGAATCACACCAAAATTATTTGTTAAATCACCCATTTCATCATCGTGGTGATCAACACCTAATTTTTTGCCTAAAAAATCATCTACTAATAAATCATTAACTAAATGAACAACTGGAGCATCGACATTTACTGATCTCAAAAATTTAAATAATAAATCAATAGCATTAATACCAAACTCTGGTGTAGAACCATGTGCAGATTTACCAACAATTTTTATATAAGCATAATCTTCTTCTAATTTGCTTTCACCAGTATAATCATTATCTTCTAAAAATGCAGCAAATAATCCGACATAGTCTTTATTTGGTTTAAGTTTGGCTTCTGCAAAATCAGGCACCATATTATCTCTAAAACCACCATTGACAAACAATAGATCAGAATCTCCTAAAACGCCTTTAACAAGGATTCTAGAAATACCTTTTTCAGCATAGATCAAAGGAAAATCAGCATCAGGAATAAATCCTGAAACAGGCATTTCTGGATAAATACTAAAATAATGACGAACACCTCGCCAAGCTGTTTCTTCATCAGTACCTAATACTAATTTAATTCTTTTACTTAAAGGTATATTTAATTCTTTTAATATTTTAATTGCATAATATGCAGCAATCGTAGGACCCTTATCATCTTCTGTACCTCTACCATACATAGAGCCATCATGAATTTCCGCACCATATGGAGGAAAAGTCCAATCATTACCTGCTGGCACAACATCTAAATGTCCAATCATACCAACATATTCTTTTTGATTTCCATATTCAATATGACCAGCATAACCATCTAAATTAATTGTTTTAAAGCCATCTTTATGACCTAAAGCAAGCATATAATCTAATGACTCTTTAATACCTTCACCAAAGGGTGCACCTTTTCTTTTTGGATCATATGTTGTTAGTTCAGAATTAATTTTAATTAAATTTATTAAATCATCTAATATTTGTTGTTTTCTTGCTAAAACTTCTTTTGAAAAATCAAAACTCATTTTAATCATCTCCTTTAATTATTTTAACATAATATAAGGATGAAAATAAAAGAAAAAGTTCATTTTACTGAACTTTAGTTTCTTCAACTGAATCTGGCTTGTTTGGTGAGGATAAAAATGTCACTCTTTCACCAATAACATCAAGCATATTTATCTTTTTATCATTATCTAATTCAAGTTTATAAGTTTGAACTCTAGCTTTGACTGCAATCATCACACCTTTTTGACAATAATTTTCTACAGCCGTTGCAAGACCTTCCCATAAACTCACCTTAATAAAATCCGTATCATACTGGCCATCCATATTTTTATAACTTCTTTGAACTGCCAGTACAATTTCACTTAACTTTCTACCATCAGACAATGATTTTGTTTCTGGATCATGTGCCAATCTTCCAATTAATATCAACTGATTTAACATGCAATGCATCTCCTTTTTAAATGCATTATAATAAAAAAAATCATAACAACAAAATGTCCAAATTTTATTTAATTAATAAAATCATAAAGATTTATATTTAATTTAATTAAGGCAAACTTAATCATTGTTAATTGAAGTCATAAATATAAAAAAAAGACCATTATTTAGTCTTTTTTATAAATGACAGAAGAATTTGGTGCTTTAATAAAATCATTATATGTAAGTAATATATCATTATATGTAATAGACTGTACTATATCAATTACTTCATATAGATGCGCATGTCTATGATAATACTTGCTATATAGGTATGCTTGATGCTCCACTGAATTTAACGCAAATATAAATTGTCCAATATAAACTTTAATATATCGATTAAATGCATCTAAAGATAATAAATTATCTTTTGCTAAACTCAATTGAGTAATCAAATAATCTTTTAAAAATTGCGGATCTTTAGTATCACTAAAAATAACAAAATGTGCTTGATGACCTTCAAAAGTTGAAGATATATAAAAATTTTGATTAATAAGTTGTTTTTCAAGCAAATCATGATACAAATTTGAAGATGTTCCTAATAATAAATTAAATAATATAGAATAGGTCAATTCATTTTTAATATCTTCTATTCCATTTCTATATCTTGATTTTAACTTAAATCCAAGAGCAAGTTTAGAAATTGAAACTTGTTTTTGCTTAACAATTTCTTTACAAACAACTGATTTTGGTTCATTTACTTGATATATCTTAGGTATTTTATGTTTTTCAAACTGATCATATGCTTTAAAAAATACTTTCATTTTTTTAATATCTATTTTACCAGCAATAACTAATAATCTATTTGACGGATGATAAAATTGATGAAAAATATCAGTTAAAACCTCTTTGTCAATATTCTTAATTGATTCTAATGTACCACCAATATCCCATTTAAACGGATGATTTTTGTACATAGAAGTCATTAAATCTTGATATAATTCAGTTTCAATATCATCTAAATACATTTTTAACTCTTCAGCAATAATCTTTTCTTCACTCATAATATTTTCTTTTGTAAAATACGGGGTATCTAGCATATTTAATAAAAGTTTTAATGCATCTAATACATTTGAAGTTGCATTAAAAACATAAGATGTTTGTTGATAAGAAGTCATAGCATTAGCATCAACCCCTAAATTAGAAAATTTCATAAAAGCATCCCCATCAGGCATAGCAAATATTTTATGTTCCATAAAATGCGCACTTCCAGGAGGATATCTATGAATTAAACCATCTTTTTTGTAAGCTAAATGATTTGAACCAAAAGGAAAACTCAGTTCAACATATGTTGAATAATATGGATCCTCTTTAGGTAACATATGAACTTCCATACCGTTTTTTAATTTTAAAATATAAACTTTTTCATGGAATCTTTGGTCTTCTCTAATGATCATTTTTATCACCTGTCAACACATAGGTTGCTTGTAATTGTAATTTTAAATATACACTTTTAACTTGATCTAAAGTGACTTTTTCGATTTTTTCAATTCTTTGATCTAATAAAATAGTTTGTTCAAATAAATCTTCATAAAAAGCATGTAATGTTAATGCAATTTGTTCATCATAACTTGATTTAATTTGATGAATTAAATATTGTTTTGCATGTTTTAAACCATCTAATTGAAGTTCATAATTGCCGTTATGATCCATGATTTCAAAAATTTTAGAAATTGCTTCTTCTTTTCTTTTTTGATCAACACCACTCCCAATCACAAATGTTCCTTTAATTGGATCATAAGATGATCTGACATCATAACATAGATTAAGTTCTTCACGGATAATTTTAAACATAATACTATCAACATAACCACCAATCATCAAATCAAATAACAATGCTGCCTCGTATAAAGGATCATTTCTTAAGATAGGCAAGTAATATCCAATTTTAATTAAAGCTTGATTCATGGTCAAATATTCGGTTTTTTCTTTTGCTTGTTGTTGCTCTAACGTTTTTAAATATAATCTTTTTTCTTGATTGTTTTCAATATCTTTAAAAGCTAATTTTATTTTTTGCTCATAGCCATCAAAATAACCATTGATTATAAAATAAATTCTATTAGACATTAAAACCTCTAAAAAATATGTATATAAATCATCAAGAGTTACAGCTAATATATCTTCTTTATAGCCACTTTGAGGATAACCATAAGGATGTTCACCAAATAATAATTGATTAAAATGAATGCTTGCATATAAACCCTTTTGATCTTCTATTGCATCCCATTGTTCAATAAGCATTCGTTTTTCTTCTTCAAAAATCGACGTGCTAAAAAAATCACGACCAATAATCATATCTTTAAATATATCAATCATTTGATCAATTAAAGATAAATCATTAACAATCATCGGATTAACCATTATAAAACTTGTTTGAATAATATTAAGGTTTCCAATAAGCATACTTCTACCATTGAAATTTGCACCATATAATGATTGTAAATGTTGTGATAAAGCTTGTTTAGTTTTATATTGTTGTGTATGTGTAGATAGCATTTTTGCTAACAAAAAACGATACGCACGTTTTTTAACATCATCAAAATCAATCATGTATAACGTTAATTGTATCGTTTTATAATCACTTTGAATAAATTTCATTATAAGCTATTTAAAGCGACTTCCATCATATGTGTAAATGCTTCTTGACGTTCTTTTGCCGTTGTTTGTTCATGAGATACAAAAGAATCTGAAACAGTTAATAAACATGAAGCTTTTTTGCCTAATGCTTTTGCATTTGCAAATAATGCAAATGATTCCATTTCGACAGCTTCGACACCATATTTTTCGACCATAAATTTATAATCATCATTATTTAAACGATAAAATACATCAGATGAATGAATAATTGATGGACGAACAGGAATATTCAATTTTTCACTAGCTCTTAAAATCCTATTATTAAGCGTTTTATTAGCCTTTAATTTTTTACTACCAGTAACACCCATAGTCTTAGCATATGAAGATTCAGAAATTGCTTCGGTAACAAGTAATACATCAAAAATTTTTAAAGCAGGACTATATGCCCCACATGATCCAATTCTAATGATATTTTCTACACCATAAAAATTATATAATTCATAACTATAAATACCAATACTTGGCATACCCATACCTGATCCAAATACAGTAACTTTCTTCTTATTGTAATAGCCAGTATAACCAAACATATTTCTAACACCGTTAATTTGAACGACATCTTTTAAATATGTATCAGCAATAAATTTAGCTCTTAAAGGATCACCAGGCATTAATACTGTTTTTGCTATAAGATCTTGATTATCTAATTCAATATGTGCTGTTGGTATCATCTTTTTTCCCTTCTCTTTCCATAATTTGAACACCATTTGATGTTCCTATACGTGTTGCCCCTGCTTCAATCATTGCTATAGCTTGTTCATATGTTCTAACCCCACCACTAGCTTTAACTCCAGCACGGTCTTTAACTGTATCTTTCATAAGCTTAACATGTTCTACTGTAGCGCCACCAGTACCAAATCCTGTTGATGTTTTAACAAAACTTGCACCTTCTTCAACTGCAATTTCACATGCTTTAACTATTTCTTCATCTGTTAAATAACATGTTTCCAAAATAACTTTTACAACTAAATCGCCAGCAGCTTCAACAACACCTTTTATTTCTTCATGAATTATATGATAATCCTTAGATTTTAAAGCACTAACATTAATTACCATATCTAATTCTTCTGCACCATCAAGTACTGCTTGTTCAGCTTCATAGCGTTTAACATTAGGTTGATGAGTTCCATGAGGAAATCCAATTACAGTACATGTTAAAACAGTTGATTTTTTTAATTTATGTTTAGCATATTTAACCCATATTGGATTAATACATACACTTTTAAAATCGTAGTTGATTGCTTCATCGATGAGCTGATCAATTTGTTCCTTTGAAATATTAGCTCCTAATTTAGTGTGATCAATATGTTTATTTAATAACATTTTAAACAACGACCTTTCTTGTTTTAAATTTATAAATCTTTTTTGTAAAATGATTAACTAATATACCTGTTAAAAATGTTAAAACAATGGTAAATATACCAATTTGTTCGAAAACATCTTTATAAATAAAGCCTAAAATAAATGCACCGATCAAATATGTACCGTCTATCAATATTTTAGTTAATGAAATATTATGAATTTTTTCATCTAACACCAATAATAGTGCTTCAAAAGGTGATGGTTGGTATCCTGTTAAAATAGTCATTGATACACCAAAACTAATTATAATAGTACCTAATGACGCTAAAATAAATCTTTCAATAAGCGCATCATAAAGTGTAACAGATACAAAACTAAATGCCCATTGCGAAATGTCAATAAAATTGCCTACGAGGAATAAAAAGATAAAACTAATAAAGATTTTTTTATCTTTTTTAATCATATAAGCTAAAAACATCACCAATGTACCATTTAAAATAGATATTCTTCCTAAAGTAATAAAGTTTGAATATTTACCTAATAATTCAGTTAGGTAGTAATTAAATGCATCTAATGACCCTGCTCCAAGTTTTGCATTAATTACAAATACAATACCAATTGATATAATAAGAAATCCTAAGATATGTTCAAATAATTTCATGATTCATATCAATCAATCATATAACGTAATTCTACACGCTTAAATTGGTCTTTCAAATCTTCTAATTTTGCTTTTTTAACTAATTTATGAATTTTTTTATTAACTTGTTTAGTAATAACTTTCGTTCCTTTTATAAAACCAGGAACATCACTTAAATATTTTTCAATTAATTCAAACACTTTTGCTGCACTATAAACACTTATATGATTATCACTGCGATAAAAAATATAATCTAAATCGATTGGAAATACTGTAAGTGAATTTTCTTTCCATTCAATACCTAATGCAAGTTTTTTATTATTGGTTGATAAAAAATGATATTTAGGCACATATGTGTCTAATTCTTGATAATATTTTTGTAATTCTAAATAATCATCTAAATATCGATAGATAACATAAAGTTTATCTGTTGCTACATAGTAATAATCATTCAAAATGATTGGATTTTTTTCAATGTATGCATCTTTAAGCATTGTAAACACTTTAAATACTGTGTCCATTTTAAATGTTAAAACATTTTCAAACATTTCATTATAAATTGCAAAATTAAAACGATCACAAATCTTTTTTACAATTTCAAACACTTGAGATGCAATATAGTTTGGCGTTAAAATTGGTAATTCTAAATGGAAATTTAAATCTAAAAACTTTGGATTTAAACGATAAATATCCGGCACCTGTGACTTTGGCGTAATCATAAAAAGAACTTTATAATTTAGTCTTGGATGCGTATAATTAAAACGAACACTTTTCTCGTCCATTTCCACTTTAAATCCCTCAATATTTTCAAGGAAAGTTATGAGTTGTTCTAAATCGATTTGTCGGCTTTTTTCTTTGAAGAAATGAATATTAAATAATGCCATATATTCACCACCATTCTTAATTATATTTTAGCATAATACCCCTAAATAAACAAACTATTTGGGGTTTAAGATTTCATTTAATCTGATGTGATTTGTACGATCAAATTGCAAAGGGGTAATTGATATATAGCCATCTTCATAAGCTAATACATCAGAATCTTCTAATTCTTCATAATTAATGATACTGCCTTTGATATGATACACTCCGGGTTTTTCACTCTTAACATACTCGCTATGTTGTAATCTTAGGCCTTGCTTTGTAAGTCTTACACCTAATGGTCTTGAAAATGATGCTTTAGGAAAATTAATATTTAAAATACCTTCACCTTGG
>JBAYAP010000001.1:0-35558 GCA_041669715.1 Acholeplasmataceae bacterium | reverse complement strand
TTTTAATATATTCAGTACTTTCTGAATCAAAATATACTTTTTTATAAGTATTATATGAACCTACATAAGCTAACAAGATAAGTGTTAAAGGAATAACTATGGCTGCAGTCCATATTATAATTCTTATGCGGTGCGTATGAAACCATCTCAATTTTTCACTTTTATCATTTGTTGAAGGCATAATTGTTCTCCTCGTTTTTTAATTGTCATTTATTATTATACAATAAAATTTAATATTTAAAACCATACGTATTATTTTGTAGATAAATTATACTTTCTTTTACATTGACTTACAAGTAAAAAATCATGTATAATGTTTGTGTAAGTCATTATGTAAGTTATATTATGATAGTTTGAAATTAAACTTTAAAATAAATAAAATAAATGGAGGTGGTAGAATGCCAAATATAGCATTCATCTTAAACACAGTAGAAGCACTCATCTCCATTTTGCTAGCCCTTTTGATTGGTATAATTGTAGGTTTTATTATTCGTGTAACTCATCACGAAAAAAGCCTTAAAGAATCAAGAGCATTGGCCAAAAAAATTGTTGAAGACGGTAAAAAAGAAGCTGAAAAATTAAAGCGAGAAAATGTATTAGAAGCTAAACAAGAAATTTTTGCGCTTAAAAAAGATTTTGAAAATGATATGCGTGAACGACGTCAAGTTGTTATTACTTTAGAAAATAAAGTAACTCAACGTGAAGAAATTTTAAATAATCGCGCAATAAATTTAGATCGCCGTGAACAATCCTTATTAGTTCGTGAAGAAAAACTTGACGAACGTAAAGAACAACTTGAACAATTAAATAGCAAAGTGGAAGAAGTTTTAAAAGAACAAGAACAAAAGCTTTTTGAAATTTCAGGATTAGATAAACTTGCAGCACAAGAAATCATCATGTCAAGAGTTAAAAATCAAATGGCTGATGAAATCGCAATTTATATTCGCGATGAAGAAGAAAATGCAAAAAACCAAGTACAATCTAAATCAAAACAATTATTGGCACTTGCAATTCAAAAATATGCAAGTGAAACAACAACCGAACGTACAGTATCCGTTGTTGATCTTCCAAACGACGAAATGAAAGGTCGTATTATTGGTAGAGAAGGGCGAAATATTCGCACAATTGAAGCGTTAACAGGTGTCGATTTAATTATTGACGATACACCAGAAGCTGTTGTGTTAAGTGGTTTTGATCCTATAAGAAGAGAAATTGCTAGACGTGCTGTTTCAACTTTAGTATCTGATGGACGTATTCATCCAGGTAGAATTGAAGAAGTAGTAGAAAAAGCAAGAGTTGAAGTTGATATGTTTATAAGAGAAGCTGGAGAAGATGCAATATTCCAAGTAGGCATCGGTAGAATCCATCCTGATCTTGTAAAATTATTAGGAAGATTAAGTTTTAGAACAAGTTATGGCCAAAATGTTTTAAAACATTCTATTGAAACTGCTTTTTTAGCGGGTAAATTAGCTGCAGAAATTGGAGAAGATGAAATTCTTGCAAGACGTGCCGGTTTATTACATGATATTGGTAAAGCTGTTGACCATGAAGTTGAAGGTGGACATGTTGAAATCGGTGTTAACTTAGTTAATCGCTATCGTGAACCAAAAGAAGTCGTTGATGCCATTGCATCACATCATGGAGATAAAGAACCAGAATCTATTATTGCTGTGTTGGTTGCTGCTGCAGATGCATTAAGTGCTGCTAGACCAGGTGCTAGAAGTGAATCAATGGAAAACTATATTAAACGCTTAGAACAACTAGAGACTATTTCTAATGAAATCCCTGGAGTTGAAAAATCATTTGCAATTCAAGCAGGGCGTGAAATTAGAGTTATTGTTAAACCTGATCAAATTGATGATTTATCTGCATTTAAAGTTGCTAGAGAAATTAAAGAGCAAATTGAACAAAAGATGTCATATCCAGGTACGATAAAAGTCACTGTAATTCGTGAAACAAGAGCGACAGATATTGCGAAATAATTAAAGGGGCCTTTGGTCCCTTTTAAATTTTATAGCATAGGAAGAAGGTTAAATGATGAAAGTACTTTTTGTAGGTGATATTTATGGGCAAAAAGGATTAGATACCTTAAAATATTTTTTACCACAAATTAAAGAAGAATATAAACCAAATATTATTATAGTTAATGGTGAAAATGTAACTCATGGTCGTGGGATTAATAAAAGAGATTATAAACAACTTATGAATATGGGTATTCATATGGTTACGATGGGTAATTGGGTTTGGGGCAATCGTGAATTATATGAATTCATTGATGATGCTAATATTGTCAGACCTTTAAATTTTTATCAAGCACCAGGACAAGGATATAAAATCATTTCTTACAATCAAGAAAAAATTCTTGTTATTAATGCGCTTGGTCGTACGTTTATGAATGGTAATATTGAAAATCCTTTTATTGAAGTAAAAAAAGTATTAGAAGAAGTTGAATGTGATTATTCTATTGTTGATTTTCATGCGGAAGCTACTTCTGAAAAAGTTGCCTTAGGTTTTTATTTAGATGGTTTAGCTTCAGCAGTTGTTGGAACACATACGCATGTACCAACAGCAGATAGCAGAACATTGCCTAAAGGTACTTTATATATTACAGATGTAGGGCTTACAGGACCCCTTGACGGGATTATTGGTGTTGATAGAGAAATTGTTATCAATAGATTTTTAAATGGCCATTCAGTGCCTAATGTCGTAGCTGAAGGCGCAGCACAGTTTAATGGTGTTCTTTTAGATTTCGATATAAAAAAGATCAAACATATACATCTTGAAAGCGAAACAGTATAAACACAAAAAATAATTCGGTATAATAAAATTAGGTGATGAAAATGGCGCAAGTAGATATAAACAAATACTTTAAACCCGATTTAAAGAAAGCTAGAAAAAGAACAAAAGAATCTGTTGAAGAAATTAATTTTCAATTAAAAGATATGCATAAAAAAATTGGTATTAATAAAAAATATCAAATACACACATATGGATGTCAAAGCAATGAAGCAGATAGTGAAACCATGGCTGGTATTTTAGAACTTATGGGATTTACAAAAACAGATATTGAATCAGAAAGTGATGTCATTATCTTAAATACATGTGCAATTAGAGAAAATGCTGAAAATCGTATTTGGGGAGAACTTGGAAGATTAAAAGCTTTTAAAAGAGAAAATCCAGATCTTATATTAGCACTTGCTGGTTGTATGGCTCAAGAAGAAAATGTTGTTGAACGAGTTTTAAAAAAATATCACCATGTTGATATCATTTTTGGTACACATAATATTCATTTATTACCTGATTATATTGAAACGGCGATGTTTTCAAAAGAAAAAGTAGTTGAAGTGTTTTCAAATGAAGGTGAAATTGTAGAAAATCTTCCTAAGACAAGAAATCATCAATTTAAAGCATGGGTTAACATTATGTTTGGTTGTGATGAGTTTTGTACATATTGCATTGTTCCATATACTAGAGGTAAAGAACGTTCACGTTCTAAAGAAGATATTATTGAAGAAGTAAAGTCTTTAGTTTTAGAAGGATATGTTGAAATGACTTTGCTTGGACAAAATGTCAATGCATATGGAAAGGATTTTAAAGATATTGATTACACATTTGGTGATCTTTTAAGAGATTTAGATGATTTGGGTATGAAACGTATTAGATTTACAACTTCACATCCTCACGATTTAGATTTAAAGACTATGGAAGCAATTAGAGATTCTAAGCATGTAATGCCATTCTTTCATTTGCCAGTTCAATCAGGCAGCAATGCTGTTTTAAAACGCATGAATCGTCATTATACAAAAGAATCTTATTTAAACGTATTAAATCAATTAAAAGAAACAGTACCTGGCATTAGTGTAACAACAGATATTATTGTTGGGTTTCCTGGTGAAACAGAAGAAGATTTTGAACAAACACTTGATTTAGTTGAACAAGCAAATTTTGAAGGTGCTTATACTTTTGTATATTCTAAGCGTGCGGGAACGCCAGCAGCAACGTATGAAGAGACAACACCTGATGAACTTAAAAAAGCACGATTATATCGTTTAAATGAAAAAGTCAATGATGGATATTTAAGAGGAAATAAGCAATTTGAGGGTCGTACAGTTAAAGTGTTAGTTGATGGTGTATCTAAACATAATGAAGAAGTTTTAGCAGGATATAGTGAACATAATAAACTTGTTAATTTTAAAGGTGATAAATCCTTAATTGGTCAAATTGTATCTGTAAAAATCACTAAAGCAAAAACGTGGTTTTTATTAGGTGATTTGCAATGACCGAAAAAGAAAAACTGTTAGAACTATTAAAAAGTGATGAGCAGATTAAAAGATATAAACAAATTGAAAAAGTCATGAATAATGATATAAAAATAAAAACAAAGATTAATCAACTAAAAACCATACAAAAACAATTGATTAACGCAAAAGAAATTCAAAAAACTCAAGCAATAAAAAAATTTCAATTAGCATATGATATTCTTTTGCAAGAAATAGAATCATATCCATTAATGGCTGAATATTTAGAATTGCAAGATGTGATTAACCATATGTTAAAAGAAGTTGTACAAATCATTGAAGATAAAATTAACAAAGAAGTCGAAAACACATGAGAAAAGCCTTTTAAAGCCAAACCATGGTTAAATCATTTGTAAAATTTTTAAAATCATAGTAAAATGAAAGTAGTTATAATTTAGGAGGGATCACATGTCAAAGTTTTCAAGAGATACTGAAGTTTTAGTGGGATCAAGAAATTTAAAAATTGAAGAAATTTTACAATCAATCATTTATTATCCTGCAGATAAAGTTCTTGAATTTTTTAATGGCATAGGATTAACTGTTCCACGTGAGTTAAGAATTTTCGTTTTACGAGAAAACTTAAGAGAAAAAGTTGCTGAAACTAAAAAAACCAGATTAACGCTTGCTGATGAATTGAACTATCGTTTATCATGGTTTACTGAGTTTACTGAAACACAATTAGAAAATTTACTGGTGTTTTTTGATGATCAAGTTATTTTCAAAAAATATTTAGAAGATTTATGGACAGACTTATTTGGCTATATGGTTGAAAAAAAGGTACCTAATTTTGATTTAGATGACTTATATCAAAAAAGTTTAGCATATGTAAAATCAAATGATTTGGTGCTACCACAAATCAACAATTATAATAATATTATCAAAGGAATATTTTTTGATAGTTTTGGAAGAATCGATGGTGTTTCTCCTAATAAAATACGTAATGTCTTATATAAGAGTTCTACATTAACAGAAATTCGTGATTTAGGTAAGAAATATGAAGTTGATATTCCTAGACGTTTAAAGAAAACACAATTAGCTGATATTATTATAGAAGAACTTAGAGATAATGGTTCGTATACTGAAGACTTAGAAAAACAAGTAAGATCAATGTCAGTTATTGTTATGCAAAGATTTGCTATAGATCGTGATATCAAAGCTTCTACAGAACTTAAAAAAGAAGAAGTTATTGAATATATATTAAAAAACGCAAAAGAAACTAAAGAAACATATTTTATTCCAAATTCTCGTGAAGTTTACGAAAAAGAACTTACTGACGAATTAGAAGATAATGATGTTGTTGAAACACCTATTATTGAAGAAAAAGAAGAAGTTGTTGAAAAAGTACAACCTGAAGAAATTGTTGAAGAAGCAGATGCAGCCGAAGAAATCATTGAAGAACAACCAGCGCTTGAAGAAGATGTTGATGAAGTTAATACTGTGGTTGAAGAAGAATCAAGTGAACCGTCAGTTCAAGCAGTTGTTAAAACAGAAGATGAAAATCTTAAAGTTCAATATGTTCAACATTACATGGATATAGAACCTTTGGTTACGGAAGTTAAAAAATTAAGAGAAGCTGTTGAAAACTTCGAGTTAAAGACAGATGAGCCTAAAAAAGAACTATCTGTATTTGAAAATGTTCCTGAAGAAAAAATTGCCGTAAAAGATGACAAAATAGAATTTATTAATTCAGCAGAATATTATGGGGACAGAAAATCTTATAGTAAACTTGTTAAAAATGATGAAGCAAAAGAACGAGAAGTTTTTGTTGAACAACAAAAACAAACTGAATTAGGAACTGCAAAAGAAAATAATGAAGATAGTGATGTTCCTATTGAAGTGAGAGCAATTGCTAAATTCTTTAAATTTATTGGCTTAGTTCTATGGAAAATATTGAGATTTTTCCTAAAATTTGCATTTATATTGGCTATTATTGCTATTGTATTAATTTTATTATATGCATTGCTTGATTATTTTGTGCAATTTTCATTCTTAGATAGTTTTACAGCAACTTTAAATAATATTAAAATTGGTGGCAAAGGTATTATTGAAAGGTTATTCCTATTCTTTGATTATTTAGGCATGACCCAAAATACCCAATAATTTATAAAGAAGAAGGGGGCAACCATGAATAAACAAACATACACCCCAATGATGCAACAATACTTAACAATTAAAGAAGACTACGCTGATGCGCTAGTCTTTTTTAGATTAGGTGATTTTTATGAAATGTTTTTTGATGATGCGATTTTAGCATCAAAAGTACTTGAAATTGCTTTGACATCAAAGGATGCAGGGGAAAAAGTGCCGATGTGTGGTGTGCCTTATCATGCAGTTAAACCCTATATTCAAAAACTTATCGAAAAAGGTTTTAAAATTGCAATCGTTGAGCAAATTAGTGAACCGGGTAATGGATTGGTCGAAAGAAAAGTTGTGCGTTTGATTACACCAGGTACTGTGTTTGAAGATGGAATATTAGATGCTAATAGTCATAATTTTATCGGTAATGTTATACTTACCGAAAAAGGATATGCATTAACATATATTGATATATCAACAGGTGAAGCTTTTTTAACCGATAGCCTAGAAAAATATGAAGTTATTGATCTTATTTTAAGTTTAAAGATTAAAGAAATTGTTTTACCACCACATTTTGATCAAGGCTTTGTTGATCAATTAAGTAAAAATCAAATATTAATTTCAGTTTTTAATCATTTCGAATTGCATGAACAAAAATACTTGCAAAATTTAGATAAAGAACAAAAACGTGCAGCATCACATTTATTAAATTATTTAATGGATACACAAAAACAAAGTATTCAACATTTTATGGCTTTTGAAGTTGTAAAAAAAGTTGGACATATGCATGTTGATTATAGAGTTAAAAAACATCTTGAAATTCAAGAGTCTCTTGTTAATCAAGAACAAACAACTTTGTTATATTGGATAAATCATTGTCAAACGGCCATGGGTTCAAGATATTTAAAGAATATGTTTAATCATCCGTTATTTGATGAACAACAATTAAATGCTCGCTTCGATTTAATTGATGCATTTAATGCATATCAACCACGACAAGGCATATTAGAGAGTTTAAAGTATATTTATGATATTAATCGTATTGTTGGTCGCGTTTCATTTAAGACAGTAAATGCAAGAGATCTTTATCAATTAAAAGAAACATTAAGATATATTCCAGTAATTAAAGAACATTTATTAGCGTATAAACAAAAGCCGATTGATGCACTTGTTGAAAAAATGGATGATCATCAAGCGTTATTTCAGTTTTTAGATCAATCTATTATTGATGATCCACCACTTACTGTTAAGGATGGTGGTATTATTAAACAAGGTTTTAATGATACTTTAGATGAATTAAGAAATGTTAATGCATCAGGTCAATCATGGTTAAATCAATTTGAAATTGATGAACGTGAACGTACTGGAATTAAAACATTAAGAGTTGGATACAATCGCGTATTTGGCTATTATATTGAAATATCAAAAGGACAAACACAATTTGTAGATCCGTCTTTTGGCTACGAAAGGAAACAAACACTAACAAATAGTGAAAGATATATTTCACCAGTTTTAAAAGAAAAAGAAGATTTGATTTTACATGCGAAAGATAAAGCGATATCTTTAGAATATGAACTATTTACAGAAATTAGAACTTATGTTGAAAGTTTTGCACAAACGCTTCAAATATTATCAATAACTGTTGCTAAAGTTGATGTTTATTTAAATTTAGCAATAATATCAGAAAAATATCGATTAGTTAGACCTTTTATTACAAAAGATCAACATGTTAAAATTATTAAAGGAAGACATTTGGTAGTTGAACAATTTACGAAATTTATTGAAAATGACATTATTATGGAACCAGGAGAAATCTTTTTAATTACTGGACCTAATATGAGTGGTAAGTCAACATATATGCGCATGTTAGCTTTAATGGTATATATGGCACAATGTGGTTCATTTGTTCCAGCTGAAAGTGCAAAGATGCCATTATATGATGCATTATTTACAAGAATTGGCTCAAGTGATGATCTAAGTGGCGGTAAATCAACATTTATGGTAGAAATGGTTGAATCCAATGAAGCATTAACACGTGCAACAAATCAATCGTTAATTTTATTTGATGAAATAGGTCGAGGTACTGCAACCTATGATGGTATGGCGTTAGCGCAAGGTATGATTGAATATATTCATGAAAAAATAGGTGCACAAACTTTATTTTCAACACATTATCACGAATTAACATATTTAGAAGAAACATTGCCTAGACTTACAAATTTATGTGTTAAAGCAAAAGAAGAAAAAAACACTATGGTTTTTTTACATCATGTTGAAAAAGGAACAACTGATAAATCTTATGGTATTCAAGTTGCAAGTTTAGCTCATTTGCCACAAGTGTTAATTAAACGCAGCCAAGACATATTAAGACAACTTGAACAAAAAGAAAAAAAAGTTGTTTTAGATATTTTTAATTATGATATATATGAACAATCATTAGAACAAACTATAAGTCAAGAAGAATTAGATGTAATTAAAGAGGTGTCAAATTTAGATACTGATCAAATTACACCATTTGATGCTTTACTTACACTTAAAAATTTACAAAATCAATTAAAAAAGAAATAGGTGAATTAAATGTCTGTCATTAAAAAAATGGACCATAAACTTTCAAATATGATTGCTGCTGGTGAAGTTATTGATCGACCAAGTTCTGTTATTAAAGAATTAGTTGAAAATGCGCTTGATGCCAAAGCAAATAAAATTACGATTAAAGTCGAAGGTTTTGGTATGGAAAAAATGACTGTCATTGATAATGGGTGTGGTATGGATCCAAGTGATTCAATACTTGCTTTTGAGAGATATGCAACTAGTAAAATTAAAACAGAAACTGATTTATCCCACATTCATACACTTGGTTTTCGTGGTGAAGCATTAGCTGCTATTAGTGCCGTTTCTAAAGTGATGCTTCGTACAAAAACAGAAAATAATAAAGGTACTGAAGTTATATTTGAAGGTGGACATTTTGTACAAACATCTGATGTTGCTATGAATACAGGTACTCATATAGAAGTTTCAAGCCTGTTTTATAATACACCAGCAAGATTTAAGTACATTAAATCCGAATTTACTGAAAAATATGCGATTACAGATATTTTTGATCGTCTTGCATTAGCAAATCCCGATGTATATTTTCAATTATATTTTGATGATAAACTTTATAAAGAAACCTATGGACAAAATAACTTTTATCAATTAATTGATCAAATTTATGGCAAACAATTAACAAAAGGTATGATGATTAAAACATATAACTTTTCTCATATTGAAATGAAAGTATATTTAATCTCCCCACAAATTGTTAGATCAAAGAAGAAAGATATATCTATTTTTATCAATCATCGGTATATTAAAAATTATCGATTAACACAAGCAGTTATTGATGGATATCATTCGTTTTTAATGATAGGTAAATATCCGATTGCTGTAATTGATATTCAAATGGATCCAAGTTTATTAGATGTGAATGTTCATCCGCAAAAATATGAAGTTAAATTTATTAATGAATCACTTTTAGCTTTTGAACTTGAAAATCTTATTAAAAAGACTTTAGAAGAAAGTATACATCCAATTCAAGAAAATTTAAGTCAAATTAAAAAAGATTGGAAACAAGAAAAGTTTGAAAGAGCTTCTTTATTAATCGAAGAACCGTTATTTGAACCAATTATTAGTAAAGATACGATAAAAAGCCCAGAAAAATTACCATATTTAGAATATGTTGGTATATTTGCAGGAACTTATATATTATTTCAAAATGATGAAGGATTATATTTAATGGATCAACATGCCGCTGCTGAACGCATACGTTATGAACATTATTATGAATCATTAGGTAATCCTAATTTTGCAATTCAAGAACGACTTATTCCGTATGAAATGAATTTATCAAATGATCAAATCAAACAATTGTTAACATATCAAGATATACTTAAAACATATGGCTTTACATTTTCTAAAGATCAATTGATTTCAACACCAACATGGCTTAGAGATGATGAAATTGATATTGCAATTGAATCTTTATATCATATGCTTATTGACACAAATCAAATTGATTTAAAAACATTAAGAGATGCACTTGCTAAAGATGTGAGTTGTAAAGGTGCCATCAAGGCAAACCATTATATTTCACGTCAAGAAGTTCAAAAGATTATTCTAGATTTAAAAACATGTAAAAATCCATATACATGTCCTCATGGTAGACCCACATTAATTAAGCTTACACATTATGAAATTGAACGCATGTTCAAACGTATTGTGTCATGAAAAAAGTTGTTGTCATTGTTGGACCTACAGGTTCAGGGAAAACTGCTTTATCAATTAAATTAGCAAAAGCATTTAATATGGAAATCATTAATGGTGATTCTGTACAAGTATATCAACGCTTAAATATCGGATCAGCAAAAATTGCTGAAAAAGAAAAACAAGGTGTTCCTCATCATTTAATTGATTTTGTTAATCCAAAAGATCAATACTCTGTTTATGAATTTCAGCATGATGTTAGAAAATATTTAGATAATATTGATTTTCCTTTGATTGTTGGTGGTACAGGTTTGTATATTAAAGCAGCTCTTTATCATTATGAGTTTGAAGAAATTGGACGAGATCCCGAATTTGAATTGAAACATGAAATATATGAAACAAATGTTTTATATGAAATGTTAAAATCATTAGATCCCCTTATAAAAGTAGATGCTAAAAACAGAAGAAGAGTACTTCGTGCTTTAGAACAAGCACAACTTGGATATTTACGTTCTGATAAGAAGCTTAAAGATGAAATTTTATATGATGGTCTTATTTTATATTTAGATTTAGATAGAAAAGTATTAGAAGAGAGACTTCAAAAAAGATTAGATATTCAATTACAACAAGGTTTTCTTGATGAAGTTAAATCACTTAAAGAAGATGGTATTTATATAAATGCCATTGGGTATAAGGAATTATATGCATATTTAAATAATGAAATATCATTTGATGAAGCTAAAATTGAAATTATACATAAATCTAAAATGCTTGCTAAAAAACAAAAAACATGGTTTAAAAATCAAATGAATCCAATGATACTTGATGCATTAAGCGATACACTATTTGATGAAGCATATCAAATAGTTAAAAACTTTTTAAAAGGAGTAAACAAATGAGAATATTTATAATAGGTATGCCTGGTTCAGGAAAAACAACAGTTGCATTAAAATTAGCGAAAGCTCTAAACTATAAATATATTGATCTTGATGGGATGATTGAAAAAGATGCTTTGATGTTTATTGAAGAAATATTTGAAACATATGGAGAGAAAAAATTTAGAGAACTTGAAACTCAAGCATTAGAAAATTGTAATGAAGATGATTCGGTTATTGCTTGCGGTGGTGGTATTGTGACACAAAAAAGCAATAAGGCATTGATGCAAGGTGTTAAAATATATTTAGATACTGATATTGAAATCATAAAAAAACGATTAGAACAAGATTATCAAAGACCTTTGCTAAAACATAAAACTTTAGAACAACTCTTTGATGAAAGATATTTAAAATATCAAGATTTTGCAGATGCTGTTGTATCTAATAACTATGATACAGATCAAACGCTTAAAGTGATTTTAAACTATATTAATAATGAGGAATACAAATGAACATATTAGTTATTCATGGACCAAATTTAAATATGTTAGGCTTTAGAGATAAAGTTCAATATGGTTCCATGTCATTAGAAGATTTATATGATACAATCTCTGAAGAGTTTCAAGATGTTGATTTTACTTTTTTTCAAAGCAATTATGAAGGTGAAATTATTGAAGTGATTCAAGATACTTTTCAAACACCCTATGATGGTATCTTAATTAATCCGGGTGCATATACACATACAAGTATTGCTATAAGAGATGCATTAGAAATGGTTCAATTGCCAAAAGTTGAAGTGCATTTATCTGATATTGATCAACGTGAAGATTTTCGTAAAATTGATTATATTAAAGATGTTGTAAATGCTAGATTTATGGGTAAACAAATAGATAGTTATATTCAAGCTATTGCATACTTACTTGATTTGATTGCTTAAAGCTAAGTATTCATGTATAATAAACACGGAAAAAAATATGAGGAGTTATTAAAATGATTAGTACAAACGAATTTAAAACAGGACAAACGATTGCATTTGACGGAAATATTTTTCAAGTGATTGAATTTATGCATGTTAAACCAGGTAAAGGTAGTGCTTTCGTTAGAACAAAACTTAGAAATTTAAGAACAGGTGCTGTCATTGATTATACATTTAATGCAGGCACAAAAATTGAACGCGCTCAAATTGATAAAGTATCTATGCAATATTTATATGCAAATGGTGATTCACATGTATTTATGAATAGTGATACATTTGAACAAATTGATATTCAAAAATTTCAAATCGAAAATGAATTAAAATTTATTTTTGAAGGTATGAATGTTGATGTTATGTTTTATAATGGACGAGAAATTTTAGGTATTAATTTACCAGATAAAGTTGTTTTAGAAGTTGTAGAAACAGTGCCAGGTGTTAAAGGTGATACAAAAACAAATGCACTTAAAGATGCTATTATGCAAACAGGTGTACTTGTGAAAGTACCGATGTTTATTGAAGAAGGCGAAAAAATCATTGTTAATACCAATGATGGATCTTACGTTTCAAGAGATAAATAATATAAAATTAAAATATGAATTTAAAAAAACAATTCTAAATTTAAGAATTGTTTTTTTTATATAGGAATATCAAATGTAAATGAAAAATGACTACTTGTAATGATTTCTAAATAACCAACTTGTTTTTCATTTTCATCATAAAAATAACATGCACCCATATAAACAGCAGTACCAGGGAGTTCATTAAGTAGTTTTGATTCTTTCTGCGGCATTGGAATTACTTTAATATGTCTTAAAGAATGAACATCTATAAAATTGTAATGAGCATTAAATGCTTCAGAAAAAGGTGGAGTATCAATAAATATTTCTTTAAAGTCAGGAAATCTAGTAAGTGATATATAGGTATACACTATAAAAACCGGAATACCATCGCCACAAAATAAATGTTTGATTTCAAATATTTGTTCGTTTTTTTCATATTTAGATTGTTCATAAAATTTTTCATCAGTTTTAAAATTTTTAGCATACAACAATTGAGTTGATGGTGTTTTTCCAGCGCTAATAATAGTTTCTTCTAAATCACCATGATGTGTAAATAAATTACTATTAATTTCAAAATTATAGATAATATAGTTTTCATTTTCTTTTTTAATGTAGTGATACTCAGCTAATAATTTATAAGCTTCTTCAACATGACAGACACAAAGATTTAAGTGATTTGCTAAATCAGCGGGATTTGGCAATATGTCACAATTTTTTATGACTTTATTTTTAATTAAATCCAAAATGGCCATAAATATTTGATCAGATTTATGGCTGTTAAAACGTTTATCTATTTTAATTAAATCAAGCAATATCATTTAACAGTCACCTCAAATTCGAAAAGTTCAGCACTTACATAAATTGAAAAGTTTATGAGCTTATGATGATTGCTGTCTTCAATGTAACTTCTAATGTAATGACCTGGTGAATTTTTTTGAATGTTTAATAATAATGAAATATCAGCATTTAGATTTATTGGCCGATAGGATTGAATTAATTTTTTAGAATCAAGTTGATATTTTTTAAACACAAGATCAATCATTTGCATATGTCTTATGTCTTCTTTTTGTAAATTAGGGAAATATTTTTCAGGAAGAACGATAAGTTGATACATAAAAGGACGCTCATTAAATAAGGTAATGGTTTTAACAATGTATATATTTTCATTTTCAGCTAAATCAACAATATCGTTTAATGCATGATGATTTGTTTTTTCAAATGAAATAACAGAGCGTTTTGTATTCATTAGATATCTTGTGATTGAAATTAAGCCTCCAGATAAATCAATAACTTGAGGTTTTAAAGTTGTCACAAATGTGCCTTTGCCTCTAATACGTTTAACGAGACCTTTTTTTACTAAATCATCATAAGCTTTTTTAACGACAATAGCACTTATTTCAAAAATATTACAAACACTTGTTTCTGTAAGTAATTGTGTACCATGTTCTAAAATACCAAGATTAATATGGTGTCTAATAGAATCGGATATTTGAATGTATAAAGGAATTTTAGATGTTTTGTCAATTACGATATAATCCATAGTAGCCTCCATATATTATTATATCAAATAAAATATATATTTTACTATTCTATCTATAAAATAATTAAATGAGTATGCTATAATATGAATGGTGATAAAACATGGAACGATTACAAAAAGTTTTAGCTAATGCTAATATAGCATCAAGACGAAAATCAGAAGAAATGATTTTGGAAGGCAGAGTATCTGTTAACGGAGAAATCATTAAGACATTAGGATATAAAGTATCAAAAAATGATAATATTGTTGTTGATGGACAAAGCATTAATCAAGCTCAAAAAGTTTATTATTTAATGAATAAACCAACGGGTTGTTTGTCAACGGCAAAAGATGATAAAGGAAGAAAAACAGTTATTGATTTTCTTGATCAAGAGGACAAGGATAAACGTGTTTATCCAGTTGGTCGTCTTGATTTTGATAGTGCTGGATTGATTTTATTAACAAATGATGGAGATTTAACATATCGGTTAACTCATCCAAAGTATGAAGTTGAAAAAGAGTATTTAGTACGTGTTAAGGGTATTGTTATTCGAAAAGAAGTTGTTCAATTACGAAAAGGTTTAAAAATTGATCAAGTATTATTAAAACCTAAGTATGTACATTTATTAGAGTTAGATAAAGTTAATCAATCATCGTTATTAGCAATTGTTTTAACTGAAGGTCGAAATCGTGAAATAAGACGCTTATTTGAAGCATTAAATCACGAAGTAAAAAATCTTACAAGAGTTCGTTATGATTTTTTAACTATAGATGGTGTTGAAAGAGGATCATATCGTGAATTAAAGATCCATGAAATTAAGCAATTATATGGACATGCACAGATAAAATCATGATATTTATGCTTTAAAATCATTAATTCTATGTTATAATTAATACGTATGGAGGAATCTCATGTCTGGATTTAAATTAGCAATCGATGGACCGGCAGGATCAGGCAAGTCAACGATAAGCAAACTTATTGCTGAAAAGTTAAAATGGACACATATTGATACGGGTGCAATGTACAGAGCCGTTACTTTAGAAGCTATTGAGTTAGGGGTAGACCTTAACCAAGAATCTTCGTATCTTTTTTTAGAAACCATACATGTACATTATGATAATCATAAAATCTATATTAACCAACGAGATGTCACAAATGACATAAGGAAAAACGAAGTTACTCAAAATGTGTCATTGGTATCAAGTTTTCCGTATGTTAGAAAAATGATGGTGGATTTGCAGCAAAAAGCGGCAAGTGAAGGTAATATCATCATGGATGGTAGAGATATTGGAACTGTAGTTATACCAAACGCAGATTTAAAAATATTTCTAACAGCTCATTTAGTAGAACGAGCAAAACGAAGATATCAAGAAACAGTCACAAAAGGTAAATCAGCAAATATGAATCAAGTGATTGAAGATATTGAAATTAGAGATATTAAAGATTCCACAAGAAAAGAATCACCATTAAAAAAAGCGGATGATGCAATTGAACTTGATACAACACATTTAAGTATTGATCAAGTAGTCGAAGCTATTATTACAAAAATACCAAAAAACGTCTTAAACTAGTAGTATAACTAGCAAATATAGAGTTTAGTGCAAAAAAGGAGATTTAACATGGAGATTAAAATGTTGAAGGTAGGCCAAATCGTCGAAGGTACTATCGTCAAAGTTGAAGAAAATACAATTTATTTAGATGTTCAGTATATGACTGAAGGTAAAATACATCTAGATAACTATGACAGACCTGCGCCTGATACTTTTTTAGGTTTAGTCAAAGAAGGCGATGTCATTAGAGCAAAGGTACAAAAAATTACAGATGAACCCGCACAAATATTATTGTCTCGTTTACCTTTACTTTTAGAAGAAAAATTTGAAGATGTAAAAAAAGTAGTAGAAACAAAAGAAATTGTTAAAGCTAGAGTAAAAACAGTTGCTGAAAAAGGTTTAATCTTAGGATACCTTGGACAAGAAGTATTTTTACCTTATAGTCTTTTAGATTTTGAATTATTAAATGACAAAGAAAATCTTAGAGGTAAAACACTAGATATTCAAATTATTGAAGCAACTCAAAAAGGTAGATCTAAAAGAATTGTAGCTTCTAGAAAAGAAATATTTGAAAAAGCCAGACAAGAAGCTTACGAAGAAAGATTAAAATTGAGACAAACAGAACTAGAAACAATTAATACAGGTGATGTATTAAAAGGTAAAGTTGATAAAATTGAAAAACATGCAGCTACCATTCGTTTTGAAAATGTTGTAGGTCTATTAAGAATTTCTCAAGTAAGTCATCATAGAATTGATAAGATTGATGATATATTATCACTTGGACAAGACATTGAAGTTAAAGTTATTAAAAAAGAAGGCAATCGTCTTGATTTATCAATGAAAGCTTTACTTAAAACACCATATGAATTATTCTATGATGCTTATAAAGTTGGCGACACTGTTACTGGTACTGTCAATCAAAAATTACCATTTGGTCTTATTATTGAAGTTGCACCAGATGTTCGTGGCTTATTGCATAAAAATGAATTTTCATGGAATCCAAATGATAATTTCGATAGTGTAGTTAAAATTGGTGAAGAAGTTTCTTTAGGTATTATTCAATTAGATCCTAAAAAAGAACGTATTGCTTTATCAAGAAAAGTATTAGAAGATAATCCTTGGAAAAATGTGACTGTTAAACGTGGTGAAGTTGTAAAAGCTAAAATTACAGGCGTAAACCATGATGGTCTTGAAGTTGAAGTACAAGGTGTTGTTGGAGAAATCCCACAATCAGAACTTTCTAATGAAAACATTGGAAAACCTGAAGATTATTTTGCTATTGGTGATGAAGTTGAAGCTGTTGTCACTGAAGTTAAATATGATCAATGGGTATTAAAATTATCAATTAGACGTGTTCTTGAAAAACAAGAACGTGCATCATATGAAAAATATTTAGAATCCGATTCAGAAAATGACAATATAACTATTGGAGATTTATTTGAAGACGAATTTAAAAAATAGGTGACGGTTATGCCTTATATAGTAGCAATTGTTGGGCGTCCAAATGTCGGTAAATCTAGTCTTTTTAATCGTTTAGTTGGTGAAAGATATGCCATTACTGATGATCAAGCTGGTATTACAAGAGATCGAATTTATGGACGTGCTGAATGGTTAACTAAAAACTTTAGGGTTATTGACACAGGTGGCATCGACATTGGCGATGCCCCTTTTTTAAGTCAAATTAAAGCGCAAGCACAAATTGCAATAGATGAAGCAGATACTATTGTTTTTATTGTAGATGGAAAAGTCGGATTAACAGATGCCGATTTTTATATTGCAAAAATGTTATATCAACAAAGTAAACCTGTTATTTTAGTTGTTAATAAAATTGATGATGTTAATCAAATGCAAAATATTTATGAATTTTATGCATTAGGTTTTGGGGAACCTATTGGTATTTCAGCACATCATGGTTTAGGTACCGGTGATTTAGCTGATAAAATTATTTCATATATGACTGAAGATGAAGTCGAGTATGATGAAAACACGATTAATTTTTGTATTATAGGAAGACCAAATGTTGGAAAATCTTCACTTACAAATGCTATTTTAGGAGAAGAACGTGTTATTGTTAGTGAAATTTCAGGCACAACCAGAGATGCAATTGATACAGCATTTAAAAAAGATCATAAAAATTATGTTGTTATTGATACAGCAGGTATCAATAAACGTGGTCGTGTTTATGAAAATGCTGAAAAATATAGTGTTTTAAGAGCGATTGCAGGTATTGAACGAAGCGATGTGGCATTATTGATTATTGATGGTTCAGAAGGTGTTATTGACCAAGATAAACATGTTGCCGGTTATATTTTAGATGCTAATAAAGCTGTGGTTATTGTTGTAAACAAATGGGATATTGTTGAAAAAAACGAAAAAACGATGCGTAAAATGGAAAAAGATATTCGTGAAGAATTTAAGTTTTTAGATTATGCACAAATCGTATTTGTTTCAGCAAAAGATAAAGATCGTATTCAAACAATTTTTCCTGCACTTAATTTAGCTTATGAAAATTATCATAACCAAGTAGAAACAAGAATTTTAAATGAATTATTGGTCGATTCAGTAATGATGAATCCACCAGCAATATTTAATGGTGGTAAAGCGTCATTTAATTATATGACTCAGGTTTCAGTTAAACCGCCAACGTTTTTAATATTTGTTAATAATCCGGATTTTATTCATTTTTCATATCAACGGTATTTACAAAATCAATTTCGCGCAGCAATTGATTTTACTGGGACACCTATAAAATTTGTTTTCAGAAAGAAGGATAGTCATGAAGTTTAGTATTATTGGTGGTGGTGCATGGGGCACTACACTTGGACAAGTACTTATTGATAACGGACACGAAGTCATGATTTATGATATTTTAGACAGTCATGTTGAAAAAATTAATCATCATCTTCATCCATTTTTTGATACAGTTTTGCCAGATAAGTTGATTGCAACTTCAAATTTTAAAGAAGTTATTGGATTTTCAAATATTTATTTATTAAGCGTACCTACTAAGGTAATAAGACAAGTATTAATTCAAATTAATAAAGAGATTTCAACACCTAGTATATTTATTAATGTTTCAAAAGGTATTGAACCTGGCACGTCTAAACGTGTGAGTGAAATTGTAGATGAAGAAATTGATTCAAGCAAAAATAAAGGTTTTGTTGTCTTAACTGGTCCATCACATGCTGAAGAAGTCATTTTAAGAAAATTAACATTATTGGTGGCTTCAAGTCGTGATCAAGCGTTAGCTAAAACGATGCAACAAGTATTTTCAAATGATCAATACTTAAGAGTATATACATCTAATGATTTAATTGGTTGTGAAGTTGGTGGTGCTGTTAAAAACGCTATTGCAGTTATATCTGGCGCATGTACAGGTATGGGTTTAGGTGAAAATGCAAGAGCAGCGGTTATAACAAGAGGTATTGTAGAAATCGTAAGAGTTGTTGAGTTTATGGGTGGTAAAAAAGAAACCGCATTTGGCTTAACGGGTGTTGGAGATTTAATCGTAACAGCATCTTCAGAAAACTCTAGAAACTTTAAAGCAGGCAAAAAATTAGGTCAAGGATTTTCGCTTGAACAAATCTATAAAGAACAAGAACAAACCATTGAAGGTATTAGAACAATTGATGCCATGCATGAGTTAGCAGATAAAAATAATATCGAATTACCGATGATACAAGTAGCTTATCAAATGATTAATAAATACATCACAATTAGTGAAGCGGTTACAAAATTATTGTCTAGAGAGCTTAAAGCAGAGGACTTTTAATAGATAATTGTCTTAATAAAGCGATTATATTTAATAAAAGATTGCTTTTTATTAAAAAAATTGATAAAATGAAATTACTTTAAGGAGGTAATTAAATGAATAAAACTGAATTAGTTGCAGTAGTTGCAAACAGAACAGGTGTTACACAAAAAGTTGCTGAAGAAGTATTGGGGGCAATAACAGACACAATATCTGAAACATTAGGTAGAAGAGAAGAAAAAGTAGTTGTTACAGGATTTGGTACTTTTGAAGTAAGACATCGTGCTCAACGAATGGGTAAAAATCCACGTACAGGTGAAGTTATTACAGTACCTGCACAAAAATCTCCGGCTTTTAAAGCAGGTAAATTGTTAAAAGATGCAGTAAAATAATATTTAGAAAAATTGTCTATCTTATGGATTGACAATTTTTTTTGCTATTTTTTTCAAAAATAAGATAAAATGGATATGGGTGGTGGTTCTATGGATGAAGTTTTCATTAAAGCTGCTTCAAATGATCTTGAATTTGTTAAAAATAATATGACTTATTTAGAAATGGTGGATGAATCAAAAAAAAGTTTGTTACACTATGCAGTATCTGGTAGTGCAATGGATGTTATTTCTTTTTTGCTCGATTTAAATATATCAGTTAATTTGAAAGATCACTATGGTGAAACACCGTTATTTGACTGTGTTAGAAAAGGTAAGATTCATATTGCTAAATTACTTATTTTTAAATTAGCAAATGTCAATATTGAAAACAGAAATCAAGAGGCCCCTATTCATTTAGCATGTATTAAAGGTGATATCAATATGATTAAATTATTGATTGAATCAGGTGCTTTACTAAATAAAGAAACGCAAGAAGGTAAATTACCTATACATTATGCAATTGCTGGTGGACAAGTTGATTTAATTGATTATATATTAAAACTTAGTAAACAATCATACGATTTAAAAGATAACTCAGGACTTACCTTGTTGCATCATGCAGCAAAAACTTCAAATATAAAACTTATTGAAAAACTCTTATTAGAAGGTTTAGATCCTAATGCATTAAATGATTTATTTGAAACACCATTATTTAATGCTGTTCGTTTTGGTACGCTTGATACGGTTAAATTACTTTTAAACTATGATGCTTATTTAGATATTAAAAATAGAAGATATGAGACACCTATTGATAATGCTATGATATTTAATAAATTAGATATTTTAGATTACTTAAATGATTATATCCAAACTCCTAAATATGAAAATTTAGCAAAAAAACAAGCATTGGCGATTGCTGTATTAAATCGTGACCATATATATTTAAGAAAACTCGTTGAAAGACAAATCCTGCTTAAAAAAGATCGACTTAATAAAACAGCAATGGATTATGCTAAAATGTACCATTTAACTTTATGTGCTAATATTTTAAAAGAAACTGAAAGTGTTCTTTAATTCATTTATAAAGATTCTATTTTAAAGCTTAAAATCAGAAATTTTTTAAAAATTATTAAATAATAGGACATATGTGCCCTGTTTTTATATGAGTTTTTGATATAAAATGATAGTGTAAAAAAAGATTTTGAAATCAAAGGAGGTATCATCATGCTTAGTAAACGACGCGTTTCAATTCTTAGTGCAGTCATCTTTGTTTTTTTAATGTCATTTGCTATGTATCATCAAATGTATAAACATACTGATGATTATGTGATATCAGATTTTAGTCAACTTATGACAACAGTTGATTATGAAGTTACTCAGGTTGTCAGATATGATGATCAAGGTTCATATTATTACTTAATTGATTATAAGTATTTAGATGAACAAAATATATATGAAAAATCTACATTGGTTTATATATATAATAAAAAAATAAACTACAGTACACATTTTAATTATTCTGATACAGAAAATCATCAAGAGATTATTACAAAAATAAAATATTTAGAGATTAATAGTGACTCGACAATTATTGATCCTTCTGAATTTAATGATTAATATAAAAAACAAACCTCTCAATCAAATTGAGAGGTTTTTTATCATTAAGTATAAAGTGTTATTAAGATTCCGATAATACTAATTAAATTTGATAAGACATGAACTGCAATAGGATAAAAAATATTTTTTTGTAGTCGTATATAAATAATTCCAAATACAAATCCCATTATTATATAACTAATCCCATTGATTAATGCACTAACAATTGAAGTTTCACCAGTTAGATGGATTGCTCCAAAAACAAATGCTGAGACAACTAAAGCTACGTATTGATTTTTGATTAAACCAAATATTGATTTTCTAAAAATTAATTCTTCAACAATAGGCCCGATTAAAATTGCACTGAGAATAACAAATACTGCACCATTAGAGTTAAGTATTGATTCAATTGCTATTTGATTGACAGATTCTTCGATAGGCTGATTGAATAAACTTGATAAACCATTAGAAATTAATTGTGATATAAAATTGGCAAATATTAAGAATACATAACCGGTAATGATAAATCCAATTATTTTTGTTTTTTCGGCTTTTTTAGTCATTTCAAGATCATAGGCTAAATTAGGTTTAAGTATTATTATAATAACTGGTAAGATGAGAATATACACAAGAAAGTTAATTAAACCATTGGCAAAACCAGTTAAGTCCCATTCCATATAAGTGACTGTTGCTTCATTAGGTGTATCTATTGTTACGGTTGGTATATCTTGATTGGTATAATGATATAAAGTAATTAAATTATTATTACTCCACAAAGTTTGAGTACCTGAAAATATTTGTTGTAAAGAGTAATAATCAGATTCAATCAGTGTTTGATCAGTGTTATTTAAATTATAAATCATATAGTAATCAGTATAGTTTAAGTCTATATGAACGTTTACTTGATCACTATAATCAGCAAAATATGTGTCATAGAAAGTTTTGTTGATAAATCCTATGCTTTCTTCGTCTAAAACAATTTGATCAATCATTTTATTAGCTAAAGATACTAAATGAACATATTGACTATCTAAACTCTGATAAATGGATAATTGATCACTAATATAAATTGTGATAGGATATTCATTATTTAAATCCCAATAAAAATTTGTACCTTCTATAAATGATGTTGCTAACGTTTGTTTGGAAATATCATCTAAATTAGTTAAAAATGAATTGTTAACATTAACTAAAACAGAATAATTATCATAATAACCTAATTGATCAACATAATTACTATAATTTTTTTCATAATCAGTTTCATAAACAGTTGTATCTAAAATCGCAATACCATTGGTATCATTAACGAGATCACTTAAAACAACATCATCTTGCATGTAGTACTGAATATTATGCTCATTAGATAAAAAAATGATTTGTATAATACTTGCAAGGATAAACATGACCAATAGATAATATATAATTGCATAAATATAACGACGTTTATTATCTTTTGGTTGGTCAATTGTTTTTTTTCTTTTTAATTCATCTTTAAATAATTCTTCAAATTCTAAAATGTTATTTTCAGGATTATTTTTGTTTTCATTATGCATTATTTATCACCTGTAATCATTATATCGTATGTGCAGTTTAATTGATAGTTATATCGATAAAAATGTGATAAAATATGTAATGTAAAGAAAATGTGGGGTTATTAATGAAACTATTGTTAGCAAGTCAAAACAAGCATAAAATCGTAGAAATATCGCATATTTTTAACGGATATGAGATTGAACTTATAGATTTATCATTTTTTAACGACCAAGATGAAGTTGTTGAAAATGGAAAAACATTTTTAGAAAATGCTATTATTAAGGCAAAATATTATGCTAATAAATATCAAATGATTACCATTTCTGATGATTCTGGCTTAGCTGTTGATGCGTTAGGTGGAAAGCCAGGTATTTATTCTAAAAGATATAGTGGTGGACTTGATATTGATAACAATCAAAAATTACTTGATGAAATGAAATTGATAAAAAATAGAAAAGCACAATTTACATCGGTGATTGTTATTTATTTTCCAGATGGTCATATATTTCATTATGAAGGTAGTATTGAAGGTTTAATTGCTTATGAGCCTAAGGGTTCAAATGGCTTTGGTTATGATCCGATATTTTATTTGCCAAACTATGATAAGCATATGGCTGAACTTGATATGGAAATAAAAAATAAAATATCGCATCGCGCACAGGCATTAAAACAAGTAAAGGAACATTTAGATGAAATTATTAATTACAAGTGATGTTCATGGACATGAAGAAAGATTAGTTGAAGTAATTGCAAAGCATAAGGATGTTGATTTCCATATTAATGCTGGTGACATGTGTTTAGATTCACATGTTTATCAAAAATATCATATAATTACGGTTAAAGGTAACAATGATTTTTTTACCAGTGAACCTCTTAAAAGGGTCTTTGATTTAAATGGCTTAAAGGTATTATTAACACATGGCCATATTGAACATGTAAAACATAATTTAGATATATTGAAATTTTATGCAAAACAATTAAATGTTGATCTTGTGGTCTTTGGCCATACCCATCAACAATATTTAGAAATTGACCAAAATATAACTATATTGAATCCAGGAGCGTTAGGTGATTATCATAAAAGCTATGCAATTTATGATAACGGTCAAGTCACCTTTTATGAACTATGATAGATAAAAATGAAAGATTAATTAAAGCACATGCTGCAAAAGCATTTGAAACAACGGAAGATAAGGTTTTGATAATTAACCGACTTATGGGCGGTATGAGTCATTTGACTTATCATATTCGAATTGAAAATAAGGATTATACTTATCGTATTATTGGTATGGATGGTAATCTATTTGTTGATAGAAAAACAGAACTAGAAAACTTAAATCGTATTATTCCACTTAAATTAAATAATGAAACAGTTTATTTTGATGTTGTTTCTGGCGATAAAGCAGCAAAATTTGTTGAAGGTGCAGTACTTACAGATTTAGATTTTCATGAGCATTTAAGTGAAATTGTTTTTGCTCTTAAAACATTACATCAAACAAAAATTGAACCTGCTAGTGATTATGAACTAATCAAGCGATTAGATTTATATGAAACTTTTACAAATATTAGAAGTAATAAATATTTAGAATTAAAGAAAGTCTGGGTCAATAAATATTTAAAAGAACGCGCTAGTCAACCAAAAGTATTTTGTCATAATGATGCGCAAAGATCAAATATTGTTATTGGTCAAAAACAATTATACTTGCTAGATTGGGAATATGCTGGATATAATGAATTCTATTATGATATTGCAAGTTTTGGAAATGTTAAATTTGAAGACGCTCTCGTATTATTAGATGCTTATTTAGGTAGAAAAGCAACTAAAAAAGAACAAGATATTGTAAGATTTTATCGGATGTTTCAAGCGCTTCAATGGCATCAAGTGGCAACCCGTAAAGATATAAGTGGTTTATCAAAAGATGTTGGATTTGATTTTAAAATGCTTGCAGAAAAATATTTAGATTTAGCAGAAAAACTATATTTAGAAATGAACTAAAATAAATATATTATTTATATAATTTTAATTAGTATTTAACAATTGAGGTGTATTATTTGCGTTTAGCTGATGTTTTAAATCTTGAAAAACAACCTCATAGCCTACCAATTATTAAAGATTTCTTAAATCAAACTTTAAGTCATCTTGATTATCAGGCTGCATATAATTATTATTTTGAAATAGCGATGGAACTATCGCTTTTTGAATTGGTTTATGAAGAAGGGAATGCTATATTAAAGGAAATTCAAAATCAAGATGAAACACTTTATTATGAAAAGATACTTAAGCATTTAATTGATTCAAGTATTGAACTTGGTAAATATGATGATGCTAAACGTTTAATCACATTAAGAAAAGAAGCCTTACCGGTTATTAATCAATATTTAGGTTCACTTGATGACATTATATATAAAAAAGCTTTAAATGAGCCTTATTTAAATGATGTATTAAAAGTTCTTCAAGATATGATTCCTGATCAAGTTAAAATATATTGTTTAAATGAACTTGTTCAATTATACGATAAAGATCATCAATATGAAATGGCATTAAATCAAGTTCATCAATTATATTTATTTGATTTAAAAAATGAGTATTTAGCGAAAGAATTAGAATTATTAATTAAGTTAGAACGCTTAGATGAAGCAAGACAAAAGGCGATTGAAGCAAATAAAGAACAACCATTTGATATGCCGATTGTATTGCATTTGCTTCATATATATTTTCTTCAAAAAGATTATTTAAAAGCATCTAATTTAGATGCTGAATATGAAGAAAAATTTGAAGAAGAAGATGAATTCTATCAAGAACAAGTCTATGAACTTTTAATAAAAGTTTATGAAGCTTTAGATAATAAATTATCATTAGATCTATATCAAAAAAAATTAAAACGAATAAAAAAATCCTCTGTTAAAAAGATTAATCAAAAAGTTCTTGATAAAGAAAAAGAACCGATTATTATTATCGAGAAACAAGAAAAAAAATCATTAATTTCTAAAAATTTAATGCAAAACCTTGAAATTAGTACAGATTTAATTGAGTATTCACATTTAATTGACGATCAATTACCTTTACGTGAATATTTAAGAATATTTTTTATTCATTTTGAAAAATATATAGAAGCTAAAGAAATGATGGTCTATTTAAATGATTTAGATCCTAATTTTTATTTTTATAAAAAAGAACGACTCTATGATAAGTCGTTAACCTCAATGATGGTTTCTGAAACTGTGATTGCTCATGTGCTTCATACAGGTGAAGATATTTATGAACTTACAAAAACGTTTAAATGGCAAAAAAATATTATCACACAAAAAGATTATGAAGAAGATGTTCAATTTGTATATGCTTTTCCATTAGGTGATCTTGGTGTTTTTTCTGTTTATTTAAGCGAAGCATTAAGTGATCCAGCAATGTATTATGATTTATTAAAGCTTGTTTCTAGTATTTTATTTGTTCATATATTGGATGAAAAAAAGCTTGTCAATTTTAAAAAAGAAAATCATATGTATCGACAAATTTTAAATGCACCAATCATTGCTTATCGTTTATATAGTGAACTAAGTTCAACATATAATGATGCAGCAATGAAACTATTTGATATTGATAAGCATTATCACTTAGAATTGTTTTTAAGAGATGTTTCTTATGAATATGTTAGAGAGTATCAAGATAGCATTCAAAGCTGTTTAAAACGATCTGGTGAGATGAAACAATTGATGTATACATATCAAAATAGACATATATTAGAAAAAATGTTTAGTTTTAAAGAAGGGGATGAAACTTATATTATGAGTTTCTTTTATGATCAAACGAAAGAGATTGATGAAGCAAAAGAACTTATGAATCAGGCAACGGTTGATCAATCTTCAGGTTTATACAATCAATATGCGCTTAATTTGGCAATGGATGAATTAAAAGATGAAAAGGTTAGTTTTTGTCTAATTGAATTAAATGATCAAATGAAACATATTTATGGTGCAGATCAAATGCATTTATTCTTTAAAGAATTTGCGCAATTGACTAAAAAATATTTCACGGATGCCCAAATTTATCGATTTGATTTTAATCAAGTTTTAGTTGCTTATCCGCAAAATGATATTAGAGCAATTACGAAAGTATTAAAAGATTATGTAAAGATGCTTGAACAATATCAATCGCAAGTTCTAAATTATGAAAAAATTGATGTTTCGATTGGGGTGCTTAGATATCCAGTTGTTACTGTAGAAAAGCAAAAAGAAAAATTATATCGATTCTTTGATATTGCTTTACAAAAAGCAAAAAGAAATAAAGAAGAAGAAATATATTTCTTTGTTTATCATGATTATGAAGAAGAATTATTTGAACAACAAGTTATTGATTACTTAAATGTAGCTATAGAAACTAGACAAATAGGGTTGGTGTTTAATCAAATCATTGATATGTCAAAAAATATTGTTTGGCAGTATGAAAGTGAATTGGTGATGACTGAATTAACCATTGATAGTAAATATTTATTGGCAATAGCGGAAAAGCGTAATCGATTAATTGATATTGAGCATTTTCATATTGAAAAGGTATGTGAGTTTTTAGTAGATTTAGAAAAACAAACAGAACGTTTAATTAAAATCACTATACCTGTTTCAAGACAAACATTTGTTGATTCAAAATTTAATTCATTTTTACTTGGCACATTAAAATCATATGGTATTCCTTATGAATTTATAAGACTTAAATGTCAAATGGATTTACGTCCTAAAGTCTATGCTACACAAATTCAAGAATTAATTGATGCGGGTATCACGTTGGATACAACTAGTTTGGATACAGCAATTCATTATCCTTTTCATGCACTTCATTTAGATGTTCAACCCGAAAGTGTAAAGTTTTTTGAATATTTAAAAACAATAAAAACAATGCTTGATGATTTTCAAATGGCGTTAATTATGAGAGGCGTTAAATTAAAAGATCAAAAAGAAGCTTATCAAAGAATAGGCATTAAATATATTGAAGGTCCAATCTATAAAGAATTACCAGCACCTATACTACTTAGAAAAATAAGAGAAACGTTATGAGTTTATTAAAATTAAAACCTTATGTAGAGGCATTAGAAAAAGATGAACAAAACAGTTATGGTTATCGGGCAAAATCTTCTTTTGATATGTTAGAAAATGTAGATCTTATGATTGAAGCATTTAAAACTGATGAAGTTATTAATCAAGGAGAAGTTTTACTTGATGTTTTTGGTTTATTACAAGGCTTTTTTGTTGGTATTGATTGTTTATATGATTTAGCTATTGGACTTACACATTATAAGTATTATATTAATATTAATCAAAATAAAGCGCTCCATCAATTAAAATATATTAGAAATGATATTGTCGGTCATCCGACAAATCGTACTTATCAACAAGGATCTATTGGTTTTTCTGTGTTAAAACCAACAAGTTTAACAAAAGATGGTATGACCTATGAAACTTATATATATAAGAAAAATAAATTAGATAAGCATATGGTCAGTGTGAATTTTGATGAATTGATTGAAGCTTATACAAGTGAAAAAAAGCAATTGATAGAAGATATTTATCAATTTGTAAGTCAAAATCCTAAAGATGGTAAAATGCTTGATGAATTTCTTAATTTATATGAAACCCTTAATTTAGAGTTAGTTGATAAAGTAAGAAAAATGTTTATGGAAAAATATGGATTAAACGAAAACTCAAAGCATCGATTATTATGGCGTCTTGATTTATTAGAAGTACTTATTTCTTGGCATGATCAATCAAATGATATTGATGAATTTATTACATATATGGCACAAGAACAAGTTCATAAATGCTATGAAATGCTTTGTAATATACAAAATGTAAAATGTACTGATTTATATACAGAAATTCCTAAAATATTAAAAGAATTTTATATATTTATAAGAAAAAATGAAGAAGAAGCTTATCCGTTATTAACTAATTTGCATGACAAAGACTTTCCACTTCATAATCAAGAATTAGAAAAATTATTATCACTTAATCCAAAAGGACTTGCTTTAGAACTATTATTGTTTTTAAAAGTGCAAACAAGTGAGCAAAAAGTGTATTTAATTGGGTCAACACTTAAAAAATATCGTTTGAAAAATCAACGAAATAAAAAATAGTATGCTATAATAATAGTGAGGTGTTTAAAAATGGCATGGAGCAATGAAACGTATCTTATTGGTGAAAAAGTTACTGTAGTAGGTGAAAAAGCATTTGGAGTTGTAACACGTATCGACTTTAAACGTGGGCTTATCTATGTGCTATATAAAAGAGGCAGAGAAGAAGCATATCCTTATCCAGAAGCAATTAATCAACAAGTTTTAAAAACTGAGGTACACCAAAAGTAAACATTTGATGTTTACTTTTTTTTAGAAAAATATGTGGCATAAATTTAAAATATTTTGGATTAAGTTTTTCAAAGTTGTCTGGTCAGTGATTAAGTCTATGAACAGCTTTAGAGGATACGTGAGTTTATTCATTTCATATATGTTATTTCATGGATGGGCTGTTTTATTTATTATTTTTGGAACACTAGCAAGTAATTTATGGATGATAGGTATTGGAACTACCGTTGTTTTGTTTTGGTTTGGACCGGGAACTCCGGTTATTCCACTTATTATTGTTACTGCTTTATTGATTCAAAGATATATTTTATTTGATAAAAATAATCATGTAGATATAAGAAAAAAATGGAAAGAATTAAACGATATTGATAAATAAGGAATGATAAAAACAAACTTTTTTAGTTTGTTTTTATTTATTTTGGTATATAATTAATTATATATATTATAAGAAGCGGGGAATATGATGAATAAAATAGTTAATGTGATGATTGTTTGTGTACTTTCATTAGTGCTTTTTGCTTGTAGTAATGAGCCAAGCGAAGAAACATTAGTAACAGAAGGTGCCAGTTTAACAGAAGCAATTGATGAATTTAATGATTTAAGCGATAATTACTTATATAAACTAGAAATCCATCAAACGAATGGTGAAGATTGGTTTGTTTATAAGTTAGCAAAGTTTTATGAAGGAGATATTTATCTTCAATCAATGGCTTATCATTTTAATGCTGGTTGGCAAAATAAAGATTTAATCTTAACAAATTATAGTGATGTATCCGATATTGGTTATCATTTATATGATATGCATGCTGATGGTAGTTTTAGACATTATTATAAATTTAAATATGTTAGTACTGATGAAGATTTCCAAAAATTATATATGGATTCTGATGATGATGAAAATCCAGAGTTAGTCTTTGATTATTCAATATTTGAATTAGGTATGTTTGAACATACTTATGATGATCAAGTTGAAGAAATTAGTAACAGATGGTATATAACTGATGATTATTTAAATGATGAAACATTTAAGCAATCATTAAGTGATTCGTTTTATATGCATGCTGATGTTGAACAAATGCGTTTAAATTTTTTATACTTAACAGTTGAAAATAATATTGTGACTCAAATTGAATTTGGATATTGGGGTGGATATGATGATCAACAAAGTTATTATTATACGATTGTTATTGAAAGAGATAATTATACATTTGATATTGGGGCTTTAAGTGCGGGATTTATCTATTATGAAGACAATATGGATTAATAAGTAAAAAGTCGAAAGACTTTTTATTTTTATCTAAACTTATCTTTTAACATATGTTAAAATATAAGTAATTAAAAAATGGGAGAAATTTTATGAAATCCATGCCTGAAGCCTTGATAAAGTATATTGAAGGCTATGATGATGACGTTAAAAATAAATTTTTAACAATTAGAAAACTGATCTTTGATGCATGTGAAGATGTGATGGAAAAAATAAGTTATGGAATACCTACTTATTTTTATAAAGGTGTTATTATGCATGTTGGTTTATTTCAATCTCATTTAAGTCTTTTCCCAGGTCCTGATACGATCGATTATTTTAGAAGTCGTTTAGAAAATTATAAGTTAGATAAAGGCACTATAAGAATCCCGTATTCAATGAGTTTAGATGAAAATTTAATTAAAGATATTATAATATATAATTTAAATCAAAACAGATAGGAAGGCATATATGTTATTTGAACCATTTCAATTAAAAAATATTAAGTTAAAAAATAGAACTGTTCTACCACCAATGTGTATGTATAGTTCTGATGCACATGGTTTTGTCCATGATTTTCATGTTATACATTATGCGACACGGGCTATTGGTGGGGTTGGTTTAATTATTCAAGAAGCAACTGCAGTTGACCCTGATGGTAGAATTACAACAAATGATTTAGGCATCTGGTCGGATGAACATATTGAAGGATTAAAAGATATTGTTGATACTGTGCATCAATATGGTGTGCCTATAGGTATACAAATTAATCATGCAGGTAGAAAAGCAAAAATTGACAATCCTATTGGACCAAGTGCTATTGCTTTTGGTGATTATAAAGTGCCTTTAGAAATGGATGCAGATATGATTCATCAAGTTGTTTATCAGTTTCGAGAAGCTGCAAGACGAGCGAATGCTGCTGGCTATGATTTATTAGAAATCCATGCAGCTCATGGGTATTTATTATTTGAATTTTTATCACCATTATCAAATAAGCGATCTGATGTATATAAAAATGGTGTCTTATTATTAAAAAAAGTTATTACTGCGATTAATGAAGTATGGCCTAAAGAAAAAGTGCTTGCAATTAGAGTTTCTGCATTTGAATTTATTGAAGGTGGTGTTACACCTCAAATGATATCAGATGTCATAAATGAAATTAAAGATTTAGGTATTGATCTTGTTGATGTGTCAACGGGTGGTAATATTTTAACAAAATATGAAGTTTTTCCTGGATATCAACTTAAATATGCTGATTTTGTAAAAAAACATACAGGTTTACCTGTTATTGGTGGCGGTATGATTGAGGATTTAGCATTTGCTGATCAAGCAATTATTAAAAATCAATGTGATTTAGTATATTTAGGTAGATTATTATTAAGAGAACCATATCATGTAATCAATCACGCAAAAGATCTAGAAGCTGATATTGAATATCCAATTCAATATATTAGAGCTAAAAAATAAACATAAAAAGAGAAGGTACTCATGGGATTAATATTAAGTGATAAAAATAAAGCTTTAATTATTGATGAAACAAAGACATTAAGTATACCTAATTCAATTGATTTTGAAATTTTATCGGTTTTTGATGATATTGATGTATCTTTTGAGTATTATAGCGTCAATGATTCTGATGATTTTGAACAGTTATTAATGATTTTTGATGCATTTAATGTTGATTTAAATCAATTTGAACACCATCATATTAATGATCGTTATTTAAAATTAAATCGATTGATTATCATTCATTTTAATTTTGCTAGTTCAGATGGTAATCCAAGTATCTCAAAAATTGATAATTATGGTAGTTACTTAAATATTGTAACAACATCAGATAATCAAAAAGATGGCTTTGAATCATTTGATTTTCATCAAAAGATTATCATTATCCGTGTTAATCAAGATGATGTTAGAAATGTTAGTATTTGTAAACATGGTATTGAATATTTAAAAAAATAAAGAGGTAAATTATGAAAGTTTTAATGCATATGTGTTGTGCACCTTGTGCTGTATATCCTGTTGAAACGCTACAGGAACGAGGTATTGAGGTTACAGGACTTTATTATAATCCAAATATACATCCTATAGAAGAATTTGAAAAACGCGAAGAAAGCGTTGAAAAACTAGCAAAAGATAAAGATTTTGATGTTTATTATTATCCTGACTTTGAAGAAGATCTATGGCGTGCTCTTGCAGATAAAGATATAGATCGATGCAATATGTGTTATCAAAAAAGAATGAAAAAACTTTTTGAAGTTGCTAAAGAAAAAGGATATGAAGCAGTTACGACAAGCCTTTTAGTAAGTCCTTATCAAAATCATGATTTAATTAAAAAGATGGGCGAAACCTATAGTGAAAAGTATGGGATAAAGTTTTTATATGAAGACTTTAGGGTAGGATTTAGAGAAGGGCAAAAGAAAGCTAAAGCTTATGGCTTATATTGTCAAAGATATTGTGGGTGTATTTTAAGTTTAAAAGAAAGAATTAAAGAGATTACGTTATAGTCTAAACAGGGTGTTTTTTATGATTAACTATAATCAAACTGATGAAATAGATTTAATTACAAATAAAATAGATAAAAGCTTTTATCATGAACTCAAAACCTCACTTAAAGAATGTAGTAGTTTTTATATTTCTGTTGCATTTATTAATTCTTTAGCTTTAGGTTTATTTAAGGATGAATTTAATAGTTTTAACTAAGAAAAAAAAGGTAAATTGATAACAACTAACTATATGTATGGTACGGATCCAAATGCATTTACTTTTTTAAATAAATTAAAATAAACATTTAGCTTTAAAATGGTGTACAAAAAATGATATGATTGATATGGATTTTGCTCAAGCAGATAAACCGGTATTAAATTATTTAAAATAACTTAGGAGAAAACAAATGAAAATTTCAGTAGGTGGAATGATTGCATCAGGCAAATCAACATTAGTAAAAAGATTAGGAGAAGCCCTAGAATTACCAGTCATGGAAGAATTTGAAAAAGACGATGAAGTATTTAACACATTATTAAAATGGCTCTATGAACAAAAGCCTAATGTAGAAATGCTTCTTCAAATTTATTTCATTCATAACCACTGGTTGAATCAACAAAAATATGAAAATAATTTTATTGTTGATCGTGACTTAATCGAACATTGGCTATTTGCACAACACAATCTTAAAAGTATGCCAACGATCATGAATATGTATAATGGTGTATTTCATGCATATATGAATCAAGTTAAAAAAACAGATTTATATATTATATTAGATGTTGATTGGGATAATTTTAAAGAACGTGTCTTAGCAAGAGGGAGAAATCAAGAAATTGAGAATTTTGATAAAAACGCAGTATATTTTAGAAGTTTAATTTCTGATTATGTATCTAAAGTAGAAGCTCAATGCCGTGTCTATGATGTGCCCTACGTGATTATAAACACATCAGGAAAATCAGAAGATGAAGTGTTTGATATTACGTTAAAAGAAATTAAAAAATTTAATTTTTAAATTTTAATAAGTAAAAAAAATGAAATCCTAATTATTTATGATTTCTTTTTTTTACCATATTCTATTAAAATTGATACTTTTTTTTATAGAATAGTGTAAAATAAAAAATGCAGCACTATAACAAGTATATTAATATGTTGGTGTACATGATGCAGATATTCAAGGCAATAAAAACATTTGTTATAAAAAATAATTTAATCGACTTTCAAACAAGAAATCAAAAACTTTCAGTGGTGGCAATGTTCATCAATTTTTCTATTGCTGCTTTTAAAGTTATTGCTGCATTTTATATATCTTCATATTTCTTAATTGTATCTAGTATTTACTCTATTGGAATAGGTATGACAAAACAAATCTTTTATCGAGGAGCAAGAAATTCTAAGTTTGATCCTGGAAAAGAGAGAAGATATGTAATATTAATTTATTTAGCATTATTACTATCATCAATTACTTATTCAATTTACATGGTTAGATTATTTTATATACCAAATGATCAATTTAATTATGGATTTTTTATAAGTTTAATTATTGTTATTGTTACTATTATTGAATTTGTATTTGCTATTATTGGCCTTATTAAATCAAGTCATTTAAGAGATTCTATGCTACTTGCATTAAAGGTTGTTATGTTATCAAGTGCGCTTGTTTCATTAGTGATTGCACAAGGTGCAATGTTTATTTTTATAAGAATTGATATATATACTGTTTATAATAGTCAAACAAGTAACGCTATATTAGGTTTAGTTGTTGGTGTTTCAAGTAGTATTTTATCTATTGTCCTTTTAACTAGAAATATAAAAAATAAACCAAAACCATTAGAAGAATTAACACTAGAAGAGCTATGGGAATTATTTCCAGTTTCTCTTTTACCATATCAAAAAAGATGGAATAAAAGATTTTTAAAAGAAAAAACATATCTTTCTCATCATTTAAATCCAGATGCGATTATCGGTATTGAACATATTGGAAGTACAGCTTTATCAAATATTTATTCTAAAAATATTATTGATATGATGATCATTGTTAATGATGACTATAAATTATCAGATATTGCATTATACTTAAATAAAATTAACTTTATTACCATGAAAATATCTGATAAACGGATCAGTTTAAATAAA